>JASHPQ010000228.1 GCA_030037995.1 Nitrososphaerales archaeon
GCCAAAACAAGCCGTCGGTCGTTTCTATCAGTTGGGGGAGTGCGGAGAGCGCATGGACCTCGCAGGCAATTCAATCTCTGAACCAAGCACTCCAAGATGCCTCAACCCTTGGAGTCACGGTTTGCTGTGCAGCGGGGGACGGTGGGTCTTCCGATGGAGTGTCGGACGGCCTGGCACACGTAGACTTTCCTGCTTCTTCTCCGTACTCGCTGGGATGCGGTGGAACGCGGATCGTCTCTTCTTCGCCCTTGAGTGAGACGGTGTGGAATGACATTGCTGAAGTCGACGGGGCGACCGGTGGTGGAGTAAGCGATGTCTTTCCGCTTCCCGTTTGGCAGGATTCTTCCAATGTACCTCCATCTGCGAATCCTGGCGGGCATGTGGGTCGGGGGGTGCCTGACGTTTCGGCAGACGCGGATCCTGCGACCGGGTACTCCATCAGAGTTGACGGGACTAATACCACTGTGGGGGGAACGAGCGCTGTCGCACCGCTGTGGTCTAGCTTGATCGCGCTCTCCAATCAGAAACTGGGGCGTTCACTCGGTTACATCAATCCGCTGCTCTACGAAAAGCTGTACTCGCTACCCTCCGGCGATTTCCACGATATAACAAGCGGCAGCAACGGAGCTTACTCGGCGGGTCCTGGATGGGATGCATGTACTGGACTGGGAAGCCCGGACGGTGCGAAGCTGCTCAATGTGATTATGGCGCAAACATCCTGATAGAGATTCTGCGTACCGCGAAAAACTCTCTTTGAGGATGCAAAAAATGAAGGAATGTCTGATTTAGGCGATCTGATTTTTAGCTGTGAACGTGCAAAAGGATATTTCTCAAAAGAAGAAAGATAGTCATTAAAACATAATAGCTGAGCACGTTCTTTTTCACAAAAGAGTCATCATCCATTCATTGCTCATAGTCAGCGTCAAAAGATCGATCGCCAAGCATAACAGGTTATTACAAAAATTCATTTCCTCCGAAGAGTAGGATTGAAAAACATTTCAACTAGCCCACCTGCGATTGAAAAAATACGACAGGTGAGTTAGTTGAGCGAAGCTAAGAAGCTTCTACTTTGTTACTTCTTCTTCTTTGTTTTCTTAGCTGGCAAAGGGTATTGCAAAAATGCTGATCGTGACACTTACTTAAGTATGTTACGTTTTTACCCATTTTTCCGAAATTTGCATCCCCGGACTGGTAAAGCTTCCCTTTCTAAAGAATTTAGGGCAGTTATTGCGCAGCCGATAGCTCTCTTCCGATGTGGAAGGGCGATAGCCATACTCTTTTTTTCGTCGGTGGTCAGAGGGGCTCCCAGAGATCAGGTTTTTGAAACAGACCACGGTGTTGGAGTTTTCCCATGTCAGCGAGGACATCCAGAACAATAGGGTTCTTTCAGATATCAGTTTCAAGATCCACTCTGGGGAAAGATGGACAATCGTTGGCCCAAACGGATCCGGCAAAACTACCATCCTGAAGATCATCAATGGTTATCTGCGCCCCTCCGAAGGGAAAGTTACAGTCCTCGGAGGAGTTTTGGGCGATACTAGCCTGCCCGAGATGAGGAAAAAATCTGGCTTTGTTAGCTCGTACCTGGATAACCTCCTCGTTTCCGACGATAACGTCTTGGACGTGGTAGTGAGCGGCAGATATGGAGCAACGAGGCTCTGGGGAGTACCTCCACTCGGCGACGTGAGAAAGGGAAGGAAGATCTTGAGGGAGCTCGGATGCATTGGCTTCGAAGGGAGAATGCTAAGCGAGCTCTCCCAGGGAGAGAGGCAGAAGGTGCTGATAGGCCGCTCGCTAATGGTAGACCCCAGCCTGCTGACGTTTGACGAACCTTGCGCTCCACTGGACTTGGGCTCGAGAGAGTCGTTCTTGAAGGGGATCGAGACGATTGCCGAAGATCGCAGGGAACTCGCGATGATCTACGTGACCCACCGGATCGACGAGATCCCTGCCTGCTTCACGAAGGCTCTTCTGCTCCACAAAGGGACGACCCTCGCTCAGGGAGACATTGAGAAAGTGATCACGAGCAAGAATCTCAGCGCCTGTTATGGTATAAAGGTGGAAGTGAAGCGATGGCGGGGGAGACTTTATCCCCTCGTCATATAGGAGCCTTTTAGTGCCGATCCCCAGCGGGACCCCTCATATCGTTTAGCGAACTATCAAAGGATCGCTACCCTTTTTCCGCAAAAAGGACAAAAACCCTTTCTTTTGGGCATTCAGTACTTTCAATCGTTAGATCCCGTTCTGGTGAAAGAAATTGGAAGAGTACGACTTGCTTCAGTGCATCGAAAAAGGGCTGGAACCATTTGGGTCACACGTTAAACAGTCGATATACTGGAAGATGTCGATCCTCCATAACTATTCGAGAAACGAGGTCATAGACAATCCCGAGCTTCTCGTCAACGTGATCCGGGAAACGCTCAGTGACAGTTCTGGAGCGGTCGAGGAGTCGATCACAAGGGAGATCAGACTGAAATTTAACCTCCCATACAAAGAACCCCAGACAATGGTAGACGTGATCATGAGCGCCAAAAGTCAGCTGATCGGTATCTACGCTTCGCCGGTTTCAGCCAGATCCTCCTGACGGCGACCTCTCTCTACTTCTTATTCGCCGCGGCCCATCTGCAGGAGCTCGTGTCCAGCAAGAAACTTCCCTATTCTCCATTCTCGATCGAAAATGATTTGAAACAATCCCTCGGATAGAAGAAATTCGCGTTAGAATGCCTTATTCGGAGCTTGGAATCGGCGTCGCGAATCTCGCAGGATTCCTTGCGCTATTTTTCATAATCGTAACTGCCGTCATGATGTTTATCAAGGCACGGCTGTTCAGCCGGTACCACTCCCATCAGGGTCTTATCAGAAACACGCACATAGTGATCGCGGCACTTGGAGGAGCCTTTCTCTTGATCCACGCCGACTATTTCATAAGCGCCCCCATCTTCAATTTCTGGATCTTTCTCGGATATCTCTCAACAGCGGTGGCACTCGTCGTGTGGTTCACAGGCTTTTCTTTTCTCGAAAGGCTGAGGTACTCCCTGCTCTACCACGGATCGCTCTCCCTTTTCGCAATCTCCCTGATGGTGATCCATTCGCTGGAGCTCGGGTTCAATATCTCCATTGGAGTTACTGAGGCAATACTCGCTATCATCGCGATCTTGACGTTCTCGCGGGCCATACTTCACGTGAACAAGATCCTGAGGAGTAGGAAAAGCGTGGAGGCGGAGGCATGAAGAGGGGAGAGCTCCTTTGGAGACTGGTATCGATCGCTGTGTTTCTGGCGACCTTTGCGATCGCCATCCTGCTCCTTTATCAAATGATTCAGACGTTCGGCTAGGATTTCTATCCTTTGAGCTCGATGTCCAGGTTCTGTACCTCGGTGGACCCAATGTTCTCAATAGCGTGCGTCACTCCGCCGGAGTACGAAGCGTGACCCTTTCCAAGCTCTTGCTCTCTGCTCGATCCATCGGGTAAGGTGATCCTGACTTTTGCAGGGCTCATGGTGTATACAACGTAAGCTCCGTGCGTGTGCATCGGCATCTTCTCGCCGGGCGCGATTCTCGTTTCGATTACTCTGACCTTTTCATTTTCCAAAAGTACCTTTGATTCGACCATTTTGGATAACCTATCGGGAATAAACTTGAGCACTCCTAAAAGAAGATTACTTCCTTTGGTCGCCAGCGGGAACAAATTTCAGAGAGATCGAATTGACGCAGTGCCTCGTGTCCTTCGGCGTAAAGCCCTCTCCCTCGAATACATGCCCCAGATGCGCTCCGCATTTTGTGCATTCTATCTCGATCCTTTCGCCGTCGGGATCTGGAAGTCTCTTCACTGCGCCGGGGATCTCATCGTCAAAGCTGGGCCAGCCACAGCGGGCGTCGAATTTGTCCTCCGATCTGTAGAGGGGTGCGTCGCACCTCTTGCAGACGTACGTCCCACGTTCGAAGTTTGTTTCGTATTCCCCACTGAACGGTCGCTCGGTTCCCTTCCTGACGATTACGCGTTCTTCTTCCGCAGTCAATTTGTTCAAAAATCAAGACCACCCAAGCCCGTACTTTTGGTGGACTCTCATTGAATTGATTTTCCCTTCCAGGCCTGGGCTCTCTTACAGAAAGCCTCCAGCTCGTCTTGGGTAGCAGTACAATGCCGATAATGAGTGATGATTTCCCGCAATGCTTCCTCAATCGGTGTCGGCGATCCCGGACATGAGGCGTCAAGCTGCGCCCTGATCTCAACGAGAGGCTGCCAGATATCTTTCGGAATGTGAAGCGGTACACTCTCCTTTGCCGTGCTAGTCAAGAAATTTTCTTCCCGCACCTCGCCCTCCGCACCCACGGGGAGAAAAACGTTCTGGGGAACCGATGCATAAACCAGCGGACTCCCTTAGGGCTGCTTCATAGAAAAGAGCGATATTTTTACATCCTTCGAGATCTCCACGCGGCTGCTCTTTGGAAACCTCGCCATTAGCTTCGCGAGCTCCTGGACGTTGTTTGTATTGTAGTAGATCTCAATCTTCTCCCGCACCGTGAGCACCGAGTTTTCTTCCAAAACGAACATTGGCCTGTTCCGCCTTCCCGCGTAGACGAGTCGCACCCTTTCCTTGGAGAAAAGTAAAATTCGGCCGTTTTTGGGGATGTTCAATAGCTGAACAAAGTAATCCCCCTTCGGAATTTGGATCCCAGTGGGATTGGAGGGATCGGTGTTTTCGACGCTTGCCTCGGAAATTTTCTGTTGCAGAGACGAGGTGATGTCTTCCAAACAGGTGTCTTTATCCTCCGTGTACTTATACAAATTTTCTTTTTCCGGCGTTACGAGCAACTGCATATTCCAGAGCTATGCTGCTCTAACAGAGCTTGAAACGAGCTCTTCTGTACGAAAAATTGCACGGTTGCCCGATCGCGGCGGAATTTCCTATATAAACAGAAGAGATCCCGCAATCAATAGCCAAAACGATTCAATGGATCCATCAAATTACTATTGCTCGCCCCCGCATGCGCTGCCTCCGAGGGGGCCCTAGGCAATTACTAAAGCAAGGCCGCACTTGTAAGCTGGATCAGCGGGCCCAATTAGCCGTATGAACTTTAGAGATGGAATTTTCGCATTGCGGACCGCTTGACAGAACCGATAATAGTGGTGAATCCGATGGCGTTTTCGTGAGCTTTGCGACCGAGTAGCAGGACGGCTCTATTGGGAACGATGACGGGTGCCACCTTCTGGGGACTCTCGGGCACGGCTTCACAGGCACTCTTTCAGATCTATCACTTCCCGGTATTAGGACTGGCCTGCATCCGGATGGCAATTTCGGGCCTCATTCTGCTCGCATTTTTGCGCCCGGCGGTACCGCAGTCAAGGACGGTATTCATGCGACTGCTCGCGATTGCGATTTTTGGTTTCGTGGGGACGCAGGTCATGTACCTCGTCGCCATTCAGTACTCTAACGCGCCCACAGCGACGCTTCTCCAGTTTCTGTTTCTGCCCATGGTGGCAAGCTACGAAGCCCTGACAGGTGCGCTCCGCTGGTCGAAAAGATGGAGCGCCATTCTCGCATTGGCGGCGGTCGGGACGCTGCTCCTGATCGGCGCGTTCTCGGGAGAAGGGTTTCAGATCCTGATTACTCCGATAGGTCTGGTCTCCGGACTGCTTGCCGCCGTCTCTGCAGCTTACTACTCGCTTGCTTCACGCGGAATCGTGAGAGAGAAAGGGCCGTGGTGGCTTTTGACGTGGGGATTCATCATCGGAGGGATAGTGACCTCTCCCCTCGGACTATTTTCTTTGTCCCGGTACACGATGCCGGCCGTACATGATTCCCAGATTTTCATCATAGGTCTGGTCATATTCGTAGTAATATTCGGGACGATGCTTGCCTTCGGGCTATATCTTTCTGGATTGCGTCACTTGCCCGCGACCGAGATCGGGGTCGTGGCTTCCATGGAGCCCATCGCAGCGTCGATAGCTGCGTATGTCTTTCTCGGAAACGTTCTACACCCCGTCCAGTATGTCGGGGGAGGAATCATACTGCTCGCCGTGATTTTAACGGCCTCGAAACCAGCGGGGACTGGCGAGGTCAGCGAGGAGAAGGAGTTGCACGAAGGAAGGACGGAAACATAGCGAAGTTCTGCGCCGCAACAGCGCCGAATGAACTACTTGGATTTCAAGCGTTTCTCGATTTTTTTCTTAGATACGTTCGATATTTCGAATAATATTTTCCGATGTAGGATTTAGACAGCAAGTCGTCCTTTAGGTCGTCCGTGATCTTGGAGGGATCACGGGAAGTCGGCCTGCCATAGCCCCCTCCTCCAGCGGTGCGTATCTCTATTTTGTCCCCGTTCCCCAGAACTTGGGTGGATTTGCACGGAAGTTTCTTGTTTTTAGACGATCCTTTTTTCCTATGGAGGATTATTTCAACGCGAGCTCCGTCCAGCCCGGATTCGAGTCCCCACGGCGCATGTCTCTGACGATCCGAAACAACAGTCACTGTCGTCGATCCTTCTCCCGTCATTTCAAACACTCTGACGAGGCCGTCACCCCCACGAAACTTTCCGGCGCCGGAGCTGTTAGTTCGAAACTCGTACCTCCTCAGAATCACTGGCAGTGAGCGTTCGATCTCCTCGATGGGAGTGTTCATCGTGTTCGTCATGTTGCACTGTATTCCGTCCAATCCATCCATCTGCGGCCTCGCCCCGAGGCCTACCCCAATGGTCTCGTAGAAGGCCCAGGCCTTTCCGGCGCGGATCCCACCCATCATTATGTTGTTCATGGATCCGCCGGAAGCAGCAGGCACCTTCCCCGGCAGAATCCTAGACAATGCGCGATAAAGCAGATCTGCGTTCCTCTGGCTCGTCTCCAGGTTTCCGATCGCCACAGGATGCGGGAAGGTGGGGTTGATGATCGTGCCACTTGGAGCGAAGATCTTTAGGGCGACAAAGGTACCATGGTTTGCCGGAACGTCAGCTCCCACGAGCGTCCTCACGACGTAGTGCACTCCGGAGATCGTGACTCCGAACACCGAATTCACCGGGCCCTCCACTTCCCTATCCGTCCCAGAGTAGTCGAATTCAAGAGTCCCGTCATCCAACACCTTGACCTTCACCCGCAGCACGATGTCTCTCCCGCTCGGATCCTCCAGATAGTCCTCCGCACTGTACTCTCCCCGCTTCATCTGGGATAGCCTGGATCTCATCATCTTCTCGGCGTAGGAAAAGGACTGTGAAGAAGCCTCGGAAAAATTCTCGAGATCGTATTTCTCAATGATCTCCAAGGTTCGTTTCTCGCCCACAAAGTTCGCCGCGACCTGCGCCTTCAGGTCGCCGGTCCTCTCCACCGGAGTGCGCGAGTTCGACACGATCAGAGAGACCACCAGATTTTTGAATTCGCCTCGTCTCAGGATGTAAGTGGGATCGATTACGAGGCCTTCCTCGTGGAGGGAACGGGCATCGACCGAGATGCTCCCAGGCACTCTGCCGCCGATGTCGGAGTGGTGCGCCTTGTTTGCGACGAAAGCGACGAGCTTTCCGGAGCGGTGCACCGGCCGCACGATCGTAATGTCGTTCAGGTGAGTGCCCGCGATGTAGGGATTGTTAACAGCGATCATGGACCCCTCCTCAAAGTCCATCTTTTCCTTCCTTGTGTAGTCCAGAAGATTTCTCAAACCCCAGGGGAGCGAACCCAAGTGTACAGGGATATGTTCCGCCTGGGCGAGCAGCCTACCCTCGGGATCGAAGATTGCGGCAGAATGATCCATCCTTTCCTTGATGTTGGGGGAGTAGGAGGAGTTCCTGAGGGCGATCCCCATCTCTTCGCTGGCATAGACGAGTGAGCTCCTGATTAGATCTGAAGTAACAACATCGATCATCGGGGAACTACATCTCCTTCCGCTGTATTTGTTCGTCTTTCCAGCCGGAGGTTCCTGAATCCATCTACCATCCATGACCAGTCAGAGTTGACCACGGTAGTAGAATCATACTCCTCTATAATGCACGGCCCCTTGCCCTGGCCGCCCGGAAAGAGATTTTCTCTAACAAAAACTGGAGTCATTGTAACGATGTTCGAGATCCACGCTTCCCTAGATGTCGGGGGCTCCCGTCGGTTGGCTCCAACTTTCTCTCGTTTTCTCTCGATCTTTGGCACTCCAGCCACCGCCCTGATCTTTGCGTTCACGGCTTCCACCCTGCTTTCGGTCGAAGCATAACCGTAGAGCTCTTTGTGCTTCAAATCGAAGCGATCCCTCAAGTCGTTTGAAGGTCGGTAGGGAAGATTGATCTCGAAAGACTGCCCCTCGTACCTGAGATCCACAGACTCAAACAGGACAAATTTTTCGAGGCCTTCATTATTGAGAACTTCGCTGAATTTTTTCTCTAAATTTTCAAACGTATTTTCAAGTGAACCAAGCTTCATGGTCATCGCTGGGACCGAGACCGTTCTCGTCAGATCAACCGTCAGAAGACCGTACGCAGAAAAGAGTCCTGGGTGCTGCGGAACTATCACCCGTGAGATTGACATCTCTTCTGCGAGATCGCAGGCATGAAGCGGTCCCGCACCACCGAAGGCGATCAAGGAAAACTCTCGCGGGTCTCGCCCTCGCTCTACGGAGACGATCGAGATCGCCCTTGCCATGTCATAGTTTACTTTTTTGATGATGCTCTTCGAAGCTTCCTTCACGGATACTCTCAGCTTTTCTGCGATGTGTTCTGATACTGCTTTCCCCGCCAGCTCTGCGTGAATCTCCATCGTACCACCAAGCAAGTGGCTCGGACTGAGTCTTCCCGTGATTACGTTGGCATCTGTCACAGTCGGAAGGAGTCCCCCTTTTCCATACGCTGCCGGCCCGGGATCTGCTCCGGCGCTTTGCGGGCCCAGTCTTAGGGCACCCCCATCGTCGACCCAGGCTATCGTTCCGCCGCCAGCGCTGACCTCGGCAAGATCGACGAAGGGATGTCTCACAGGGTAGCCGCTCCCCTTGATTGATCTCCCGCTGTGAGTTGCACCGGAAGCTTCGAATTCGTAGGAAACGTCTGGCTCGAAGTTTGTGATCATCCCAGCCTTGGCGGTCGTCCCGCCCATGTCGAAGGTTGCGACTTTGACTAAGGAAAGATTCCTCGCGAGATCCGCGCAGGCCATCACCCCGGCAGCGGGTCCCGATTCGATAATCGAAATGGGAAATTGCGTCGAGTGTGCAAGGGTGCTTACACTACCGTCGGAATTCATAAGGTAGATCGGCGAGGAGTAGCCCTTCTCCTCAAGTCGCTTCCTCAGATTGTCAAGATATATTGAAAAAATGGGAATCAGTGCTGCATTGACTACTGCCGTGCTTATTCGTTCATACTCCCTGTACTCGTTGTTCACGCTGCTCGAAGTTATTATGTGCCCTCGGAACTTTTCCGCTAGGATCTTCGCTGTGAGCTCTTCGTGAGCGGGGTTTGCGTAGGAGTTCAGAAAACCGACTACAATGCAATCGTAATTTCCCTTCGCAACTTTTGTCGATAGTCTCCTGAGCTCTGACCGGTTGATCGATTCAAGCTCCCTCCCGTCGAAAAGCATCCTGCCCCCAACAGTGAATCTGTCGCGTCTCTTTACAAGAGGAGGGGGTCTCTTGGTATAGAGGTTGTAGAGCTCGGGCCTTCTCTGTCTTCCAATCTCCAGAACATCTCTGAATCCTTCATTAGTAATGAGGGCTGTCTTCGCGAGACCCAATCGAGTGATGAGAGCGTTCGTAGCCACAGTGGTAGCGTGACTTATCATGTTGATCTCTCGGGGATCGGCCCCGGCGTGATCGATAGCTTCGATTACTGCTTCTTCGATATTCTTTGGAGAGGTGGGGACTTTGGCGACCTTTGTTTCCCTTGATCTGCCGTCATAGACAATCACGTCGGTGAACGTTCCTCCAACATCGATTCCTACAAGCATCTTTCCGAAGACAAGATTCAAAGGAAGCTCGAACGATTTTTCTTCTGGTTTGTTGGTTATTTGACTTTTGATCGATAGATCTCTGTTCCGGAGTCGACTCGCAAATAAAGATCTGATTAGTGAATTCATTCCACTGATCAGTATCCAATTGCTGCGATCGAGGTTCTCTGAGGATGCCTGCAGAGAAACACGTAAAGATTTGATCGAGAATGAGCTCCCTGAAATCTATCACGAGCAGCTGGTCTCACTATTACAGAATTGCAATTGTGCTGGGAATCGCCGCCCTCTCCTCAGTAGGCGTCTTCCTTTACTCCCGCTACGGCGGCGATGCGTTACTCATTTTTCTGGAAGCTGTTTCGGTCCCCCTCGCGATAGCAATCGTGATTGATACAAAATTGAAGGGAAAGTTTTCCAGCGAAAAGGGTGGTTGGTGGACCGGCGTGGTCGTTAACGAAAGAAAAGTCGGGATAAGGGTGGACTGGAACTCTTGCATGGGGGCGGCGAGTTGCGTGGAACTTGCGCCCAAAGTGTTCAGACTGGACTGGGAAAAGAAGAAATCAGTGTTTGATCCGGCCCCGCTCGTACTCCTAGACAAAAAGGGGGCGGACCCGGAAAGGATCTTCTACGCGGCGCAATCCTGCCCGTACCGCGCGATCATTTTAGAAGACGAGGAAACCGGCGAACGAATTTATCCCTAGAAATCTCAACGAGTTTGCACCGCAAGCAATCCGATGTCGGATCATTTCCAAACGAATCGTCGTAGTTACTATTCAAACTTCGGACTAGCTATGTGCTCGATCCGCGCCTTTGCATCGTAGCAGCGCTCTAAAAATGATTTAGGGCGCATGATTGAAAATTTCTCTTTGATTTCCTTGGAGTCGAGAGATCTTGTCTCGGTGTTCTCATTGACTAACAGGTGACGCATTCGGCAGTTAAATTTGAGAATTTGACGTCGAAAGGAGTCGAAATCCGTACGAGGAATCCATCATGCTCTAATTTCCAAATTTGGAGACTTATTTATTGAGGACAAATTTCGGCGTTGACAGTACAGATTGAAGGCACGTTATTATATCACCGGAAGAGCGCTTGCCTAGGTAACTTCAAAGTGAATCGTAAGATTCTCTCAGTTAGAACGAAAGAGAGAAGAGCCATCTCTCCAATTATAGCCACGCTGCTCCTGATTTTGATCGCAATCGCGGCAGGAGTGGTGGTGTACGCGTATGTTATTGGCTTTGTAGGAAATTCAACAACGAATTCTGGCGGTGCACAGTCGACGATCTCTGTAACAGCTTGCATTTCAATTGCAGCTCACTGCAACGGTGGAACCTATTATGTCATCGTCCAGAACGTAGGTTCGACAACGTTGAGCAGTGGGGGAATCGAACAAATTTACTTCCAGGACATCACTAATCCAGCCACTTCTACGATATCATGCACTTTGTCGAGTTCGCTAGCTCCAGGGTCTCAGGTCACTATATCGAGTACTGCTGGTTGCAGCGCACTGACAGGCGGTCTGCCAGCTGGATATTTAGCTGGTGACTCGATGTCGATCAAAGTTGTCGCAGCGGATGGAGGAAGCGCGACCACGAGTACCAAGGTAATCAGTTAAGAAAAGGTGAAGATAGAAATGAATTCAGCACAATTAATCAACAAAGAAAAGAAAGCTATATCGCCGATCATCGCTACATTGCTGCTCATCCTCATCGCGATCGCTGCCGGAGTGGTAGTGTACGCATACGTAATCGGATTCGTCGGAAACTCCACATCAAACGCCGGTGGTTCAACGGATTCGCTCAGTATCGACCAAATGTATCTAACCCACGTGACTTCGAGTGTTCCCGTAACGGCTTATGTCAGAAACTTGGGTCCGTCGTCTGAAAGCTACAACAACGGTTTCACTCTGAAGACGAGCAATCTGAACTTGATTCTCGGCCCCGCAGTTACTATCGCTGTTACGCTGGCTGGAACTGCTCCAACTGCCACCATTGCTTCGGTTGCTCTCGCTTATGTTAGTGCGACTTCGATAAGTGTTTCAGTAACATTAGCGGCTGACTGCGGTGGAACGGCTAGCACGATAGCACTTTCGGTAAACGGCCTTGGAGGGACTGCCGGAACCCTCGGTGCCACAGCCTGCACAGCTTCTACCGGTCCGTTCAGCGCAACGATAACAGCCCTCAGCGTGACGATGTCAAGCGGCTTTGCAGCTTCAACGGGAGCTGCCTTAGCTCTCTTAGATTCAGGTGTCGGAACCAATACCTATGTATTCGGAACTACTGTAACTGCTGGTACAATGTCATCAGCTGTGAACACTGTCGCGGCGTTGACCCTTGCTCCGCAGTCTACTACAAGTAACGTGAACACTAATCCCTTGTCAGCAGGAACTACCTACACTATCCAAGTCACGGGGACCGACGGCGCGTCAACAACTTCGTCAAATAAAGCAACTTAGAAAGCCCAATTTTTAGAGGCTTTCCTCCCTCACTCTTTTTTCCTATTTCTACCGGAACGAGTTATTAACAAAAGCATCCCTATTTTCTACTATTAATGCCGAATTTGGTTACTCTTGGCCTCGTCCAGATGTCGATGAGCGAGGACAGTGGGGAAAACCTCTCCAAAGCTCTTGGGATGATCGAGGAGGCCGTATCCAAAGGCTCCCAGATTGTTTGTTTGCCAGAGCTCTTTGCTACTCAGTATTTCCCCCAGACTGAAAAATCCAAGCTAGAACCGGAGAAGATTCCGGGCCCGACGAGCCGGTTTCTGTCCAACGCAGCTAGAAAGAATAACGTGGTACTCGTCGGCGGTTCCATCTACGAGACTGACGGCAAGAAGGGATACAACACCAGCGCGCTATTCGATGAGAACGGCAGCATGCTCGGGAAGTATCGAAAGGTGCACATCCCGCAGGACGAGTCATTCTACGAGAAAGACTACTTTTCTCCCGGAAAATCGTACCCTGTCTTCAAGACCTCTCGCGGAACGATCGGCACGCTGATCTGCTTCGACCAGTGGTATCCCGAGCCCGCTAGGATCGAAAGACTGCTCGGGGCGCAAGTGTTGTTTTATCCCACAGCCATCGGAACCGTTAGGGGGATCGCCCAGACCGAGGGAAACTGGCAGGAAGCATGGGAGGCGGTGCAGCGGGGGCATGCGATAGCTAACAGTATGATAGTGGCGACCGTGAACCGCGTAGGGAGGGAGGGAGAGATGCACTTCTGGGGAGGCTCCTTTGTTTATGATCAGTTCGGGACACTGCTTGCGCGAGCCAGTTCCAAGGAGGAAGTCCTCGTAGTGAAATGCGACCTCTCGCTGGGGAAGAGGATCGAAGAAGGGTGGGGCTTTGCGCGAAACAGAGTGCCCAAAAGCTACTCCAAAATCACCGTAGGCGGTCGCTGACCTTTGCAACCCTTTGAATTATGGTTTAGCATGCCCGCGGAGTGGGAGAGACATGAATCCACGTGGCTCTCCTGGCCGAAAGATCCACTGACTTTTCCAGAAGCTATCATAGGTCGGGTCGAAGAAATCTACTTGGAGATGATCGAAGCTCTTCAGTTAGGGGAGCGCGTGGATCTTCTCGTGAACGATCAAGACATGGAAGATCGCGTTGCCTCAATGCTTTCCTCCAAATCGAACGTTCGCTTCCACCAGATAAGATCACAAGACGTTTGGATCCGAGACTATGGTCCCATTTTTGTAAGGAATATGAAAGACAGCGAGATCGCGGCAACAAAGTGGATCTTTAACGCATGGGGTGGAAAATACGAGGAGCTCTTGAAAGACAACGTAACGGGAGCAGAGATCTGCAGCCTACTGGGCATTCCGATATTTGAGCCCGGGGTAGTCTTGGAAGGAGGCTCGATCGACCTAAACGGCCGAGGGTGGTGCCTCACAACGGAGCAGTGTCTTTTGAATAAAAATCGGAACCCGGATCTGAACAGGGATCAGATCGAGAA
>JASHPQ010000229.1 GCA_030037995.1 Nitrososphaerales archaeon
CATTTTAGAATCTGCATCCCTTTGGACAAAGAAAATTGCACAATTGGTCTGCTTTCTGTAAACATACACGAATAATACCGTCTCTTATTCGCACATTCCCTCGACCCTACTTCTCCCATGCCATACTCTATAAAGTCAGTAAAGCAGTCTTTTTCGCCTCCTGCTGAGCTTCCCCAAGCTATGGAGACTTTCAGACAAATCGATGCCAACTATTCGCGCTTTGGGACCGTGAGTTCAATCAACTGTTTCAACAGTCTTTCATTCATGATGTACTTGCTCGAAGGACAAAACAGGCCATGTGAGGATTACGCGTTACGATATTTATGGCCGAAATATCACGAGTTACAAGCTCAGAGAGCCGGCTTCCTCCAGCGACAGGATTCCATACGAATGGGAAATTTTTCTCTTTAAGATCGGGTCGTGCAGTTCCACCGCAAAGTCTTCCGGAAACATCAGGCCGCGAAGGGACGGCTGCCCCTGGAAAACGGCCTCAGGTACCGTGGGCACCATTCCTGAGGAACCGCCGAAGAGAACGGTACCGTCGCGTTGCAGCGAGGGATGGGCGCGGAGGTGATACTCAAGGTCGACCAGCTCTGCGAGCTTGAAATCCTGAAATAAAATCTTGGAACCGGCCACGGTCACAAAACTCTTGAGATGCAGCTGGTCCCAGTGATCTCTGACATCTTCGTACCGCCAGGCCTCGTGCGCGACGACCGCAGGGCACATCTGTTTGGACTTTGCGGAATCGTATACCTTTCCGAGCGCGGCCGTCCACAACTCCAGGAGGGTGCGGTCGTTGTGGTCGCTGCCGACCGAGACAAAAATCGAGCCCGCGTCGAAAATTGCGACGTACTCCACTTCGCCCGAGGTCTGCGGTCCCTGCACTTCGATCTCTTCCTCGTTCGTGAGAAGGTAGCGGCTCTTCCTGCAAACATTCGGGTTTCCGTGGACGGAGTACCCGCTGGTGCGGAACACGTCGAGACTCGAGCGTGTCCCCTCAATGTCCCGGCTGGTGTTGCGGCAGAGGTAAAGCCTCTCCACACTCACGGAACGAGTGGATGAGGCACCGTCTTTTTCTGTAATCTCGAACTCTAGACGATTTTTCATCAGCAATTTTCTGGGGACAAGACTCTTACGGCTCTCCGATTAGAGTTAAAGTCTTTTTGTGGAATTTGGAGTGGGGGAAAGAAATAATTTCAAAGGGGACGACCGGTTTTCTCTAGTGTCAATGAAACCTAGGGTTCTTTTTGCGGATGTTACGTTCGAGACGGCGAAGCTGCAGAAAGAGCCAAAATATCTGGAGCTACTTTCGCTCGCCGAAACGCGTTATACAATACCACAGTCTGAAGCTGAGCTGTGTGACGTTATCAGAGACGTCGAGATCGCAATAGTCGGGGATTCTCCGATCACGCCAAGGGTGTTGGATGCGGCCCCGAAATTGAAACTCGTGGCCAAGTGCGGCGTGGGTTTCGACAACATTGATGTCGAGTACGCCACGAGAAAAAGAGTGCTTGTCACGAACGTTCCGGGAGTGCTCGCCGGCCCGGTCGCGGAGCACACGCTGCTCTTGATGCTCGCGGTGGCAAGGAAACTCGTCTCCGCGGACTCGTACGTCAGGACGGAGCGGTGGGACGCCTTCCGCTCGCTGGGCGCAGGGTTCGACCTGCGTGGAAAAACGCTCGGCGTGATTGGGTTCGGTGCCATAGGCCGGCGGGTTGCAGAGATGGCGCGCACCGCTTTCGGGATGCAGATCCTCGCTTTCGATCCACTCGTGCCCCCGGAGAAAATACGCAACAGTGCGGGCGAGCCGGCGACTCTCGAGCAGTTGCTCGGTGAGTCGGACATCGTCTCGGTGCACGTCCCGCTGATGCCCGCGACGACGGGCCTCGTTGGAGAAAAGGAGCTTCGCAGGATGAAGCCCTCGGCGGTGTTGATCAATACGTCAAGGGGGCGCGTGCTGGACGAGAAAGCTCTCGAGAAGGCGCTTACTTCGGGCTGGATCGCAGCGGCGGGGTTAGACGTCCTGGAAAAGGAACCGCCGGATCCCGGGAGCCTACTTTTGAAACTCCCGAACGTCACTATGACACCTCACACGGCGGCTTTCACAGCGGAGGCGACGAGAGCTCTGTGGCTTGCCTGCATTGGGGCCTCGATTGACGTGTTGAAGGGAGAGCGGCCGCGTTCACCGGCGAACGTACTGAACCCGACGGCAATGGTTGTTGAAAAGTAGAACTCCTTACAGCACCCGGTCTCCTTTCCCGGTTGCAATTTCAAGACAGGGCGATTGGCTTGTCACATCCTGCCCCATCTTGGACCTCGGGACGCAGGGCAAGACCGAGAAAGAGGCCAAAAAAATATTGCCGAACTCATGGATGAATAGCTGAGAGATCCTGATACAGTGAAGGCGAGATCGGACCGCTGAGCTGCTCGACAAAGTACTGCGGTCAGTAGCACAGGATTAGAACTAAGGGCGTGGTCCTTTCAAAGAGCTACGGATAAACTCCGGCCGAGATCCCGCCGTCGACCGTGATGATCTGCCCCGTGATATAACGGGCTTCGTCCGAAGCCAACCATAGCGCAGGGAAGGCGACGTCTTCGGGTTCTCCAAATCTGCCGAGAGGAATCCGGTTCAGCACCGACTGCTTTACCTCGTTTGAATTCGGGAGATTATCATAGGTCGAGTTCCAGAGGGGAGTATGGATCTCTCCCGGAGCGATTCCATTCACTCGCACGTGATACTTTGCATAGTCGAGCGCCATCGCCTTCGTCAACTGGAACGCACCCGCCTTCGCCGCGCTGTACGCCGCGGTCCCCGGTTGAGTCAGGAAAGCGTTGATCGTGATCGTATTCACAATCGCCCCGCCACCCTGCTTTATCATGTGCGGTAGCACCTCCCTTGAGACGACGTAGACACTCTTGAGATTCAGATCGGTCAGCCGGTCCCACTCCTCTTCCGAGTCCTCCAGAACGGTGTCGTGGGCCTCCCTCTGCCATCCTCCGGCATTGTTGTGAAGAATATGGATTGCGCCGAACGTTCCAACGATCTGAGCCACCGCGGCTTTCATCTGCGCTGGATTCAGGACATTCGCCTGAACGAAGATCGCCTCGCGGTCTTCTTTCTCGATCAGCTCCACCGTTTCCGTCCCGCCCTCCGGCTTTACATCCACGACCGCCACTCTCGCGGCTTCTCTTGCAAAGAGTCTCGCGACCCCTCGGCCGATCCCAGAACCCGATCCGGTTACAAGTGCGACCTTCCCCGCCAGACGACCTGCTGCCATTTTCTCTTCGTCCCCACTGTGAAAGCAAGTAAAAATATCATTTATGGCGCGGCCCTAGCTCAAAAGATATAGCAGGAACATCAAGGATAAGTGCCCGACTTTTAACAAAGGTATAACAGCTTGACAACGCAGAGCAAAGGCATAATTCATCAAATCAACGTTTCACCAAAAGGGGGATTGCCAAAAGCCGAAGTCGATCGGGTGATGGTTACAAAGAAAGGACTGGTCGGCGATTACAACGCATACAGAATGACAAAATTGGCCGGAGATTTGACCTCCGCTGTAATGCTTCTTCCACTGGACGCCATTCGTGAGTTTGCCGCAAGGGGATACTCGATCCGTCCGGGGTCGATGGGCGAGAATTTTACGCTCGAGGGTATTTCGTACGACCAGTTGTCAATTGGGAAACGAGTAGAAATTGGAACCGATCGCGTGGTCCTCAAGATCGAAAGGGTCTGTAATCCCTGCGATGAGCTTCTAGTTTATGGTAAATCTTTTCCAAAGGTAGCCCAGGGGAAAAGAGGGATGTATGCATCTGTCACTAAAGAAGGGGAAGTCAGGAAAGGCGATCCGGTGGCCGTAGTTTAATGGTTCGCCACCGAAGGCCTCTATAATTTGCCCTAAGTCACTAGTTGGAGGCATGGCCTGGTGAACAGCTGCCAGTTTCCTGTAGCGCGATCGAGCTTGGAATTTACAAACACATGCCAGTGCTCGTCATCCAGTTTTGGAAAATCTGCCCTGTAGCAGTACCCCGGCCAGCGAGTCTCCTTTCGAAAAATCGTGTGCCTGAGCACTGCTTCAGCAGTCATGACTCTGTGATGCAGCTCCCAGGCCCTTTGCAGCTGATGCAAATCCTCCGCCGCGACGTGCGCGAGATCGTCCTTTAGCATAGTTAGGAGTTCCAGTCCTCTGTTGAGGAGGATCTCATTCGTAGTGTACATCGGCCCCCAGCCACCGACGTACTCGTCCATCAATTTCTCCAATCTGATGACGAATTGATCCGCATACAGGTAGGACGGCGAGACCGTCCCTTTCACGATCAAGTTCCTGCCAAGAGAAAAATTCTCCAGAGGCTGAAAGATCTCAGTCTTGAGATCCGCTACAGTTTTCTCAGAAACTTCCGGCATGGCAGGACGCTCCGCCACGTACGCCACCGCGGCCTTCGCTGCCAGTCTGCCCTCCGTGAACGAGCCGGACGAGAACTTGTGGGCAGATCCGCCGATCGTGTCACCCGCCCCAAACAATCCCTCGACCGTGGTCATCCTGTTGTAGCCCCAGAAGTATTCTTTCGGGGAGAGATCCTGGGGGCCACTCGCCCACGCGCCCGAGCAGGTGGCGTGGGAACCCATTATGTACGGTTCGGAAGTCTGCAATTCAGAGGGAGTTTTCTTCGGATCAATGTTTTGGGAAGCCCAGACTATGGTCTGACTCATCGTCATATCTAGGAAATCCTCGTGCCCGAGTTCCTCCTTCTCTCTCGTATCTAGTACTCTTTCCGTGTGAATGTAGATAGGATGTCTGCCCGCCTTGATCTCTCTGAGCATCGCATCGTTTCGCAGGCAGGTGGGGAACGGTTTGGAATCCACGTAATTTCCATAGAGAGCTCTCTGATCTTTGAGGTATTTCATTTCATAGGCCTCACCGTACGCGTTGGTCGCGACGGCTTTTAGGGCAAGAAACCAGGCCCCGACCGGGCCATACCCATCTTTGAACCGCGTGACGACGAGCTTGTTTTCCATCTGCGTCATCTCGGCTCCCACCCCGATGATCAGTGCGTAGGCAGATCCCGTACTCCAGGGGGCGTACCAGGTTCTTCCCGCCCCCTCCCCCACCGATCTAGGGCGGTAGATGTGGGTTCCGCCTCCCGAGGCGACGATCACGGCTTTGGCGCGAAAGACGTAGAAGGTCCCTTCCCTGACATGAAAGCCGACCGCCCCTGCAATGCGCCCCGGATAGGTCTCGTCCGTCAAAAGATGAGTAATCATTATTCTATTGTAGATTTTTGACGCGGCTTTGGTGGCGGCTTCCGCAACAATGGGTTTGTACGATTCTCCGTGGATGAGGATCTGCCACTTCCCCTCCCTCTTGTAGCGGCCCGTTTGCTGGTCATAGATTATTGGAAGGCCCCATTCTTCAAAAAGGTGCACGGTGGAATCCACATGCCTTGCAATATCAAATTCCAGATCCTCCCTGACCAGACCCATCAAGTCGTTTCTGGTGTACCTCACAAAGTCTTCGGGCGTGTTTTCGTTCCATCGCATCCCCATGTAACAATTGATCGCGGAGAGGCCCATGGCGACGGCGCCGCTCCGCTCGATCTGGGCCTTCTCCACAACCACGATGTTCAGGTTCCGTCCCCAGTATCCCGCCTCGTACGCGGCTCCGCACCCGGCCATGCCTCCTCCGATGATGAGGATATCGCAGTTCACTGTCTTCGTCTTCAAGATCAATCTATTCTTTTCCTGAGGAGTGGCGATTTCCGGATAAGCTACTACGTGAGAGTGGCGAGGCCCCGTGCATTCTTGAGATATTGAGGTTCATGCGAGAGAAGTTGAGAGTGAAGATCCTCGGGCTGCGGCTGGTCGTAGCTCTGCGGGGCTTTTATCGTGCCCCACTTCGTGGTGCGTATCGGAAAAGAAAACTGGTTCTTAGAGCTGTCCCTGTATTTTATTTTCCAGTGAATCTCTAGCTTCTCTTGGTCGCGGAGAACAGTAAGTTTGTGATCCAGTGGAGCAAAATCCGCGTAGCCTCGAATGTCAATCGCGTGTTGCGGACACTCCTTCACGCAAGAATAGCATTCCCAGCAGTAATTTGGTTCGATGTTGTACGCTTTTCTTCCGTTGAACATGCTGTGAGTAAGATGCATAATATCACTGGGACAGATGTCGACGCACTTTCCACACCCGTCGCACTTTGATGCATACACGAAAGTTGGCAATTTCTATTCCCTTTTGTTTTGCTCGGAAGCTTCCTTTTTCATTGTACCGGTAATTGCAGGTCCAGCTCCTGCAACAGACGATGGAAGAAGGGGCTCCACGTCGCTTCTGTGGTCGATCTCCTCGTAGAGGAGAGAGATTGGTTTGGTTAGTGCATGAAAGAATTTCGTAAATGGAGCAGTGGCGAGCAGTAGTACCACGAATACCATGTGAATCCAAAAGGCGTTCGAAATCCAATACGATCCCATCGAGGAGTAGATCGTCTGTTGAGTGATGAAACCAGTAACGACCGCAAGAAACAGCGTCATGAGAAAGACATCGGAGCGAGTCAGTCGCCAGACGGGTGCGCCCTCACGGTACCTGACGAAAAACATCCCTACAAATCCGACGACGACCAAGGCTCCTCCAATGTTCCCAAATAGCTTGACTGGATTGTCAAGTGGCAACACCAAGTCGGTCGGATTAGTGAGGAAAGCCAGGGTAGTAGATATTCCGAGAAAGACGAAGCCCCAAAAAATGGCGAGATGCGAAATACGCTTCGTTTTGCTGCAAGTTCCAAGAACTCGAAACGCAAAGACCTCGCGGAACAAAATCGTGAAGAAGCTCGGAGCTAGATGGGATGAAGGTCCGTCCCCTCGGTTCCTGTTTACCGATCCCTTGGAGAAGACGTTCCAATAAGAGAAGTGGTGCAACGATCCGCCTTTGGATTTGTAGAGGATGCCGACGACAATTATGGCCAAAACGATCAGACTGCTGGCGTCGATCACCCCGTTCGCGACGGGGAGACTCATGAAAGACATTTCTAAGGTTGGAACCTCGCGATGCAGGAGTGATTTAGCCAATTCATGCGAGAGCGCCGAAGCATAACGGATGCCGCGAAGCTCAATTCAGAAGCTTCTTAAGGGATTCACATAGCCTCGCTCCGTGGATCGTATAATTATTAGTAATAACTTGCATCCGGGTGGCAGTAAACGCGAACTTTGGGATTTGATAAATACAAGCAGCAACCTGTTCAAATCAAATCTATAGGGTGTACGATCCGGGGATAAAAGTTCGCGCGTTAGCTTGAATGAACGCCTGAACTATTCCCCGGAGCTAAAATAGTCTTGGAGCATTTTCATTTTGCTTTTCCACCAGATTTTTTGATCTCCCCCAGTACTTCTGCAAGACGCTCCATGGAGTCATTCACTCCTCCCTCCATGCCGCTTGCCACCATCCCATCGCGATCGGCAACCGACTGAAAAACGGAATGTATGGTCAGTCTGGTTCGACGATCGGGCAATTTTTCGAACCTTGCAGTCTCCAGACTGACGTGCCCACGCTCCGGCAACCCTTCGAATTCGAACGTGTCTATCAGCCGCTCCGGAGGGAGTACCTCGTGGTATACACCGTGAAAGGCGTACTTGTCGCCGCTTGGATCTTTCTGGACGTACCGCCAGGACCCGCCGCTTTTGGGCTCGAACTTTTCCAGCTTCGTCGAGTACCCCTTTGGACCGAGCCACTTCACGTAGAGCGACGCATCCGTATACGCTTTAAACACGAGCTCCCTCGGTGCGTCGAACTCCCGAATGATCGTTACTTCCTGCTTTCCCGGTTCGGCAAGAAAAAGAGCGCGAGGCTGGGTACTTTCCGTAAGAGTAGCCGTGACTGATTGCCCACGATTTCCTTTTGCATTGCCGAGGGCCACTGCGAGTTTCTCCAACGACTGGTTCCATCCCAGCTCCGTGTCACTCCGCTCGGCTGCGCTCATCTTGGAGATGCCAGAGTGTGTCAGAATCAGCTTCGTCTTTGTTTTGTTTTCAATTTCCTGCAATCGCACAGTCACGACCATTTCGAGCGGGATCCCAGCGCTCATTCCATAGTTGATGGAAGGAACTACGTCCCCCTTTTCGTCCGCAAAAGAATTCGTCATGACCAGCAGCGAGGGAGGAGCGATTTCCCGGTAGATGCCGGTGGTCCAAAAGTCCTTACCATCGGACCCACGCGCGCAGTACAGGTACTTTCCTCCGACCCGTAGATCTACCTTGCAAACCGGAGAGATGAAACCCCTCGGGCCCCACCAGCGCATGAGTAGCTGCGGGTCTGTCCACGCCTTCCAGACCATTTCTCTGGGGGCGTCGAAGATCCGAGTAATAGTCAATCCCTCCTCCTCTTCGCTCCTTGCCGTTCCGATCTCCTCCACATTGTTGTTCATTTTTTTCTCGCTCTCTTTTTCTCTTCTTTTTTCTGTTCTTCCGCCAGCACTTTATCCAATGCGTCGAACCTTTGGTTCCAGAGATCCGCGATTTCATTCGCCCACTTCCCCAGCTCGACCATCGCGCCGGTATTGATGCTGTACACGTGCTGCTGAGCTCGCTTTTCCATTTGAACGATGTTTGCCTCCCTCAATACCTTCAGATGTTGCGAGATGGCCGGATGGCTCGATGCAAAATTGTCGTAGATGCTGGTAGCCGCTAGCTGGCCGTTGGTTGCAAGGAGCTCCACGATCTCGCGCCTCGTGGGTTCGGCCAGCGCGTAAAACAAGCGTTGCTGCTTGGACCCACTGTTATCCCGCGTTTCAGACGGCATTCGATAAAGTATTCACTTAATTAAGTGATAGCTTAATCAATCTTTCTATCAATGTGATGGAGCGCTCAACGTCCGCGTTACTACACTTGAGAATCTCGTTTTTTGGATGATTCCGTACCAACTAAAGGTGTGACTCTGTGGATGGCCAGCCTAACTGTTTTTTGCTTTGGCCTTCTCCCAGAGACGGTAGAATTCCAGCGACATTTCCCATACAAGAGATAGGATTTTTATCAAGGAAACATCCTGCCCTAGGGTGCGGAAATGCCAGTACTCGTAGATAGAGCAAAAACTAGAAAGAAGTGATTCACTCAGTAATTGTCTCGCGATGTCGATGAGCGTATAGTTGCGGCCACAACCCGAGGCCTGGAGAGGCTGGGGAAGAGCGTCAGCACTGTCACTTACTGGAAGTTAAAGCAAGATACCGGGCTTGAGACGAGCGAGATTCCCCGTAACGCCAAGGAATTTTCGAGCTGCATGTCCAAACTCTTCGGGCCGGGCTATCCGATAATCGAGTCATCCATCGCGATGGAACTGAAGCAGGAGTTCCGGCTACAAAGCGTTCACACTAAAGATTATTCCGAACTGGTGGTTGCGATTAAAAATAATGCTCTAAAACACTCGCTCCGTTGATGCAAAACTCTTGTGAGTGCACAAATTCGAGATTCATGATCTCCTTGTAAGAGTCGGAAGGCAGTTCTCAAAGAATTCTTTTCAACGCAAAGAGCAATTTCCTGTTGGCTTCCGCGGAACCCACGGTGATCCGGAAAAATTCCTTTTTCTCTTTTCCCAGATCCGAAAGGTATCTCACCGCGATCCCGTACCTCGCCAGCAACTCCTCCTCGATCTTCTTTCCTCGTTTTGCTTGAACTAGCACGAAATTGGTGTCGGATCTGGGCATGACGCGAATTCTCGGGCCGAGTTTCTCGAGTGAAGCAATCAACTCGTCGCGGAAGACCTTCGTTTTTTCCGCCCATTCGAGAACTACGTCCTTTCGTCTGAGGAGCTCTAGTCCCATAGAAAGCGACAGGCCAGCTACCGGATAGGGATACTGGTAGTTCTCGTTGAATTTACTGATGAACTCCCCGCTGGAAGATAGGACATATCCCAGCCTGAGAGAGGCGAGCGCGAATGCTTTCGAAAAAGTTCGAAGTACGACTAGGTTCTCGTGCGACTTCAAAAGGCGCTTGGCAGCATCGTACTTGGCGTACTCGACATAGGCCTCGTCGAGGAGGACGGTCTTGTCGGGAGCCGTGTCAAGGATTTCTTCGAGTTCCTCGATGGGATACTGGATCCCGGTCGGGTTGTTGGGCGATACGATCACTAGCAGCTTGGCACTTCTGTCTTTCCTCCACGCGTCCTTCAGAGAAGACAGCTGTAAGGAAAATGGATCTTTTGCGGTGGAAGGATTCAACCATCCTTCCTTGAGCTTGGAGTGCTGCCTTCGAGCAAAGATTGAGTACATGGAAAAAGTGGGAGAAACGATGTAAACAGCTTCGGAGGGCTTCGGAAGGAGCATCCTGAAAAGCAGATCAATCAGCTGGTCACTCCCTGTCCCGATTGCCACCGAGCTCGATGAGCAGGCGCAGTACTTTGCAATCTCTTGGTTTAACACGAGAGATTCTCCCTCATCGATTGCTGGCGGATACAACCGCGGATCGTACTCGTCCGTGCACTTTGCCAAGATTGACCGCATTGTATTCTTGGGAAAGACAATGTTCTCGTTGAGGTTCATCCTCTGGAGCTCCCTTTCGCCTAAATCGACTGCGAGCGGTGATTGCTTGAAGCTCGCACCAGAATCCTCAATCATGATTTCTTGCACCTCTACGTCTCTGAATTACTGATGCCCTACAAAGGGCCCCAAAGAGGAGATTCTGATTCATAAGGAAGATATTCAATATTGAGCAAACCATATGAATAAAATTGAAATCAAAAGGATGTTGAAAGACAAGTGGACGCACTGCTGGTTCGCGTCTTTGCTCGCGTTCAACGAGTCGGCTTCAGACGGTTTGTGGAGGCGCTGCTTTCGCTTGTGGGATATTTGGTTATGTCGAAAACATCAGAGACGGGACTGTGCAGATTTTTGCCCAAGGTGCAAAGCCATTCAGGACTCGCTCAGATAGCTGCTCGGATCATTAATCGAAACCAACCTCATCCGCTTCCCTTCACGTATTTTGAAAAGAATTCGGTAATCTGCTCGTAGCATTTTACCCTGTTTTTGAACTTGATTACGTCGTGCCCTTCGTCCTCAAAGACCAGGTAGTCTACGGGAAGCCCCCTGGATCTCAACCGCTCCACCACGTCGTGGGTCTCGGCTTCGACGACGCGCGGGTCGTTCCTTCCCTGGATCATCAGCATGGCGCATTTTACGTCGTCCATATACGTCGAGGGAGAGCGCTCGATGAGAAAATCCCTGTCCTTTACAGGATTCCCGATGGAGAGATAGAAAAAGTTCTTCCATGTTTCAGGTAACCTTTCCGTGAACGTGACCAAATTGTAGGGGCCGAACATGTCGACGCCCGCCTTCCAGAGATCCGGGTGCCTAGAAACGAGAGTGAGGGTCATGTAACCCCCGTACGAGCGCCCCACAACCCCCCGCCTTGTAGAGTCCACCCTCGGCTCGGTCGCTTCCAGCATCTTCAGGCCCTCGACCTGATCTAGGCGATCCTTTCCGCCCCAGTCGTGATCCACCATTTTCATGAATCTCTGCCCGTAGCCGGTGCTCCCTCTTACGTTTGGCACGAATACGGCAAATCCATTCAACGTCAGGTGCTGGATCAGCGGCATTGAGAACCACGTAAAGTCCGGTCTCTCTTGGCCCTGCGGGCCTCCGTGGACGTACAAGATCAGGGGATAGGGAGGCGCAATACGGAGAGCCTCCGCCGGAAGGTACAGCCTTGAGCTGATACGCTCGCCGTCAAAGCTCGCGTAGCTCTTGTCCTCCCCTTTCGAGAGGAACTTTTTGGG
>JASHPQ010000230.1 GCA_030037995.1 Nitrososphaerales archaeon
CCGGAGCTTCTCAACCTCGGATAGGAGCTCGTGATCCTTGATTGAAGCTTTGTCGTGCGGTTCGTAGTGAGTAAGATCGCTGGATCCGATGACGAGAAATGGGATGTTACTTTCTTCAGTAAGATTGACGAGCTCATCGGCGACTTCCGTTGCCGTGTGTATGTCCTGAAGCATCAAACAGATCGGAAGGATGGAAAGCTTTTGGGTTGAGGAACCCGCCATTGTCTGAAGGAAGGGAATTTGGACCTCGATGGAATGCTCCCTGGAATGAGCAACCTCGTCGGCGTCTATGATTCTGGAAGCGGCGGTCAGCCTTTTCGCCAAGTCCCTGGCGACGCTTATTTCTCCGAAGGGCGTTAGCCAGGCAGTAGCTTCAGAAAGAGCTACCCCACTGCCTATCCCATAATGATTCGGGCCCAGAATAATGGCGACAATTCTATCCTGATCTCTGAACTTTTGAAAAAAATCGAAAACTACCTTGTAGCTGTGAGCGGCTACTGGTCCGGAATAAACAAAACCAGCGTGCGGCACAATTAGGCATTCGACTCTTGAAGGCCCTTCCTTTTCACTTTCTGCCTTGGAGGATGAAGGAAACTTCCCAGGTCCGATCGGATTCGTGAAACACCTGTGAATCAGTTCGTAAAGCTCGTCCCTATCTGCCGGATAGAACTGGCCCGCCACAGCCGGCGGACGAATACTTAACACCAATTCAACTGCATCAATTAGTTTGAAAAATGGGAAAGCTCATTCGTACGAGCGTTCTTCGTCCTCTTCGACGAGCTTTGTCTCAAAGTCTTCGATCGAATACCTCATCTGCTGGTCGGAGCTCAGAGCGCCACCGTGCATCAAGACATATCTCGCCAATAGCCAAAAGATCGCGGCCAAGGCACTTCTCCCACGATTGTTAGCAGGGATGACCACATCTACATTAGCCGTCACGTTATCGGTGTCGCAGACAGCGACAACCGGGATTCCCAGCTTTGAGGCTTCGTCTAGAGCCTGAAAGTCTACCGCGGGATCCGCCACTACCACTATTTCAGGGTCTAAATGATGCGGGAACAGTGGATTGGTAAACGTGCCTGGCATGAATCTCCCGGTGAGCGCAACCGCACCTGTAGCTTCGCAGAACTTCTCTATCGGAGTCTTTGCATACTCTCTCGCAGAGTAGACCACTACTCTGGAGACGTCAGAGCGCGCGATGAACTTTGCGGCGATGTCGATTCGACTAAGCGTCTTTGAAACGTCGATGACGTGAAGGCCGTTGGCCTGTGTCCTGCTGACAAACTGGGCCATGCTTTTCGTCTTAACGAGAGTCCCTATTCTTATTCCCGTAGACAAAAGGGCTCTTTCCGAAAGTCCCGGAGCGATAGTAGCCTCTGCGGAACCTTCCTCTTCCACTTCGTCCCCGGGAGCAAGACCAGACAAGGTAAGCTAACAGACTGCTTCCTGATTCAGTTTATAAAATGCTTACCCATAATCCGCGTGATGGGAGGGGAACTCAACCGATATAGGAAGTGCTTGAGCTGTCGAACTTTTGAACGACTTCGAATTCTCTCGAAAAGGGCTGCTGAGACAGAGATTGTAGTTGTGGATACAGCTCAAGCCAGTTCGCGTTGGCCAGCTTGACAGTCGGATGGTTAGGCCCCAGGGCTGAACTCGAAACATGCTGCGCTACCCGCCTGACCTCATTCTCATCCAGATATCCCAGACTGTGGAGGTACTCGTGCAATAATATCATGAAAACAAAAGCGTTGATCTCTCGAGGATTTTTGGTCACCGTCTGGAGACCATTAATCAGAGATTTGTTGGCGACGATGATGTTTGCCCCAACAGGATGATATGCACCTACCGTACTAGGCATGTTTGCCAGTACCAAAGTCAGTCCGGCCCGGTGCTCTCCCAGCTCTTCCTCCACGACACGTTTTACCAGCTCGAAGATTTCATCGAAGTTTTGAGCTCTATCGACGCGCCTCGCGAGATCTTCCTGTCTTTCTTTCTTTGCTATGAAAAAAGAATCTGAATTATCGCTCATGTTCATTTATTGATCGCTATTCGTGACTGCGTCTAGGCAAACTGATTCTTCGAAAGGAGCTTCTCGTAAAACTCCGAAGGCGCTGCTCCAATTGCTTTGTCCACTGCTTTACCGTCTTTGAACAGCATGATCGTCGGGATGCTCATGATATCGAATTTCATTGCAAGCTCCTGGTTGTCATCGACGTTCACCTTGACTACTTTGATCTTCCCCGAGTACTTTCCTGCAAGCCTCTCAATCACTGGAGAAACCATTCTACAGGGACCACACCAGGGGGCCCAAAAATCCACTACTACAGGAACACTGGACATTTCGACCTCATTCTTCCAGTTAGAATCGGTTCCTTCGACAATTTGAGGAGACACATTTGACATAAGAAGGAATTAGGCCTTCCAAGATATTTAAGGGTTCTGTCCCGAACTTACGTAATCTTTCCCGAACTTATTTCGTCGAGACACTGGCAAGTCGGAAGCAGATCTTCCTTCGGCCGAGCTCCGAATCCCCTTTCTTCAAGTAAGCTTGGACAATTCCGATTCGTTCAAGCAAATCCATGTGATCCATTATGGTCGAGTAAGAGGCGCCAGTCTCCTTTGACAAATCATCTGCGGTCTTGTCAGAATTCTCCAGAGCTTGCAGTATCTTTACTCTAGTATCACAAGGGGTGACAAGCTTGAAGCCAGAAACCTCGATGACGCAGAAGGAGCCCATTCTACTCGAGATTTCTTGTACTTTCATTTCTCCGTCGATAGTCTTTATCGAAGTTCGTTCTTTTTAGTCTTTAGGCCATCTCCCGAATTATTGGGAGTGAGACCTAAAATCGATCGCTCGAGAACTCGAGATGCCTCTTCCAGAGGGCTTCGTTATACGGCATGAGCTGGTCGATTATATCCATGCTGGAAATGAGCATTCTTCTACAGCAATACCTCTTCAGTCCTAGAGAATCCAGCACTTTCGCAGGATCCTCGCCATTTTTGACGCGGTTTGCAAACTCGTTGTACTTATCCGCAACTAGGTTGCCACATGTGAAACATCTAACCGGGGTTATCATATTTCTAATCTCAGCTACCTGTAGGATTTTTGCTTTCTTCTTCTAGCACCCGGACCGCCAAATTTTTTCGACTCGGATTGCCGGTTGTCGCCGGACAACAAGTGGACGTCATGCTCTATAATTCTCTTGCGGAGCTCCTGACCTCTCGTCCAGTCGACTAGTGCTTTTGATATCGCCATCGCCGCGGCTTCGGCCTGTCCCATGAACCCACCGCCCTGAACTCGCACGTCAATATCCACTTTGTCCCGGAGTTCTCCAGCGAGTACCAGGGGAGTCATTACTCTCTGCCTTGAAATCGACGGCGTCATGACCTCTACCGGTACGTTATTCACCCGAATCCGCCCTGTCCCCGGCATGATGGCAGCCGTAGCCCTAGCCTGCTTTCTCGCTCCGGCGTAAAGCTTTGTCTTTCTAGTGGTGACCAAGATCAGCTACCCTCCGTTGCCACGCCCTTCCAGCCGATTCTTTCTGCAACCTCCCCCAGAGGGATGTAATACGCGAGGGGTTTTGTAGCTTTAGCTTCTTCAAAATTGGTAAACGTGATCTTTTCCATCTCCTTCGGTACGTCAGTGTATACCCTCAATCTTCTGATCGCAGATACCCCGCTTGACTTTGTTCGCGGGATCATTCCTCTTACCGTTCTGGTTAGTATGCCGGCAGGAGTTCGTGGGTGGAAGGGCCCATGCTTTGGGTGAACTACGCTAGCGATTGTCAGTTTATGAAAGAAGTCGCTCATAACGCTAGATCTGTGACCTGAAAAAAGAGCTTTATCAGCATGCACAATGACTACGCTGTTCCCGCTCAACAGAAGCTTAGCGATCCTTGAACACATTCGTCCAACGATCTGACCACTCGCATCAACGTAATATTTGCTCGGAGTTTTTTTCTCCGCTTGAACGGTAGCTTCTTCCATCACACTAGCCAAGCATTAACACATCCTTTACCGATGTTGAAGAATCGACGAATTCACGAAGACTCAGGCATGCCCCGCCCGACGACTCGATCTTCTCCCGGGCATCTTTGGAGAAGGCATAAGCCCCGACCGTGACCTTGTGATCGATTTTACCCAAGCCGAGAACTTTTCCCGTAACCAGAACCCGAGACCCTTCCTTGGAATTTCTAGAGATCTCGCCTACATTGACCTCCGGCCTGTTCTTTCTGCTAGAAAGGACATCTTCGGAAGCTTTCTCCCAGATCTTCTGCTTTGACTTTCGAGAGTGCCTTTGGAGGTCGGCACCCAGTTTTATTCTATACTCATTTTCTTTCAAGCAAATTTTCCTCCGACTATTCCGCTGCCACTAACTTTGTGGAGAATTCTTCAAGCGATTTTTGGAGTTTTTCAATAGATCGAACAAAAATCTCCGGAGCCGGAATGGATCCCACTGACTCGATGTACAGCTCGTATTCGTCTGGCTTGCCGGTTTCCGAAAGAACGGAGGCAGACGTAGGTTGCCATTTTGCGTGCTCGCTCCCTTTCCCCAATCTAGCATACGCCTCCAATTTCACCTTCTGACCCGGAGCGAGTTTTACTATTGGAATCAAATCACTGATCGGCTTCGTTTCTGGATCTTCCGACACGAGATCTCCGGAGTTGACGGCTCTGACCTTGTCGGTGGCCTCGGCGTCCAGAACCAGCAAGACCCGACACTTTGGACAACCGAGCGCGCTCTTGCAGTCGCAGTCTTCGGGAAGGTTATACCTGCTCAAATCCGTCTTTAGAGGAATCAGACCCAATCTGTGAGCCACCAGCTCGTCAAACATCACCGACGAATTTTCAAGAATCACCACGTCGTCAATTGCCATCGTTGGGACCTGAGAAATCGCGATCCTCCTAATGGCGTTAGCATACGCCCTTTCCACGCCCTTTAGGCGAAGTCTTATCCTCGAGGGTTGAGACTCTATAACATCTATTGATACCTTTTGTGACAAAATACACACCTTCAATTAAGCACAGTAGAGTGAAAAAATTACGAACCTAATCGTAACAGTAGCAGCTGTCCAAATGTCCTTAAAACGTTTTAGGTTAACGCGAGAGCTTCGAGCTGGTTCCCCTCCTTGAAACCCAATTTGAATGCGCCTTGATTTTCGAGAGTCTTAGCTGGGAACTCATGAGTTACGACTAACCAACTTCTACTCTTCGTTCTCCTCGCCTTGGTTCAACTGCCTAGTAATCACGGCGCTTAGATCCAGCATCCCCTCACGCGTCGTCGCGGAGACCGGATAAAGCTCGCTCGCCATCCCGGATCTTGCAAGCCCTTTAAGCAACAGAGAATCCAGCTCGTAGCTATGTTTCGATTCTTGTCTCAAGGCTTCTTCCAGCTTGTAGACGTCGGAACCCCACGTGAGAACCTTCTTGAGGTTCGGTCCCAACATGTCCCTCCGGGAAAGGACCGAGATCTGAGACACTTGTAACCGCAGTCTGATAGAGGCGGAGAGCAAAGCGATGCTGATGAAGTTGGTCGGCGTGGAGACCAGAGTTGAGTCATAGAGAAAAAGCATGGTCGTGCTCTCTGCCGAAATGTTGTCAATGATGTAAGGTC
>JASHPQ010000021.1 GCA_030037995.1 Nitrososphaerales archaeon
AAGTAAAGAGAAAAAGACGTCTGGCCGTCCCGCACCGCCGAAGGACGGCAGAACAAAAATCGTTGAAAAGCACAAGCACATTCCGGGGAGGGGGCTCATTGGCGATCTGGCACTGGGCCTGACAGATGGTGTCGTGACCAACGTAGCGTTTCTCGCGGGCTTTGCGGGCGCGATCCAGTCGCTGGAGTTAATCAGGTTGGCAGGCGTGGCTTCCATGCTTGCCGGCTCGATCGCCATGTTCTTTAGCGGCCTTAGTTCAGCTAGGGCAAATGAAGATCTCTTTCGCGCGGATGCTAGGAGAGAGCTAGGCGAGATCGAGAGCGAACCCGAGGAGGAGCGTCAAGAGCTCAAGAATTTTTACCTAGGAAAAGGGTTGACCCCGGAGGAATCCGAGATTGTCGTGAGACGGATCACCAAAGACAAGAAAAAATGGTTGGACGATCTCCTGATGCACGAGCTCCACCTGCACAAAGAGGAACTGGACAATCCGCTCAAGGTCGCCGCCGTGATTGGACTCGCTTTCTTAGCCGGGGCCTTCGTTCCGCTAATTGGCTATCTTCTCACACCGCAGAAACTCTTTGCCGTTGAATTGTCTCTGTCGTTCTCCCTGATCTTTTTGTTTCTCCTGGGTGGCTGGAAAGGACGGTTATCAGGTCGAAAGTTCTTGAGAGCAGGGCTCGAGATGTTCTTGATAGGAGCAGCAGCATCTCTGCTGCTCTTCATCATCGGGTCTCTTCTCGTGTTCGCCTAAGCCACTTGAAACTTGCCGGTTTTCCCGTTGTAGCTAAGAAGGTCGGCATAAATCGCCCAGTGAATCAGCATAGTCTGGACCAAAGTCTCGTTGATCTGGGGCGCATGGTGCCACTTGATGCCCCGTTCCCAAAGGGCTTCGCATATTTCGACTGTGGAAACGCTCCCCTTTTGCGCGGCGAGCTCCAGCGCTGTCTTGAAGGGCTCGATCTGCGACAGTCTTTCCTTGAGGAGTCTCACTTTATTCTTTGATGTCTTCTGGAATTTGTGGCCGAATTCGGTAAGCGAAATGTCCCCTTTCTCGACTTTGATGAGGCCCAGCATCTCCCCCGTATCCAGAATGGGAAGGAAGGTGACAAGATCCGAGCCGAACTCATCAGCAAGCTTTGCAACATCTACCATGGTTCCCAACCCGCCCACAGTCTCAACCAGACCTAGTACCTGGCCTGCTCTAACATTTGCCGGCATTAAGAGGGGACCGGAATTAGCCGCCGGGACCTGACTTACAGATTCCTCCACACCGGGGGGATCGCTGGGCTCCAAAAACTGTAATCCGCCTCCCTCAAGTTGCGAGTAGTGAATAGACCTTGTCCACCCAGTTGTAAAATTCTTCAGATTTCTTGCTCCGCGGCCTTGGGAGGTCCATGGTTAGATCTCCGACCACGTGTCCGGGCCTTGGTGAGAGAACGACGATTTTGTCCGACAGTTCCACTATTTCTTCCACATTGTGGCTGACCATAATTACGGTCTGAATTGAAGAGGTCGGATTAATTAACAGTGAGTATATCTCCCTTCTCAGATGCTCCGCAGTCAGGTCGTCGAGGGCGCTGAAGGGTTCGTCCATTAATAGGACCTGCGGTGCAAGTGCAAGAGCTCTTGCAATTCCCACGCGTTGTTTCATTCCTCCAGAAAGCTCGCCAGGGTACACGTTCTCGAACCCTTTCAACCCGGTATCCTCCAGTGCTTTCATAGAGACTTGTTTTTTCTGATCCTCGTTAAGATCCTTCCTAGAGGACAGTCCAAACAACACATTTTCCAGTGACGTCCGCCAAGGGAGGAGGACGAAATTCTGGAAAATCATGGCGATCTCTGCCCGAGGCGACGTAATGGGAGAATCACGGAATTTAACGACACCGGAGGTGGATTTAGTCAGGCCGCCGATTATTCTAAGCAGCGTCGATTTGCCGCAGCCTGAAGGCCCGGTCATTGTGACAAACTGATTCTTCGAGGCTGTGAAGGAAACGTCATTTAGAACAGGAAGCTGCTCTTTTTCCTTCTTGAAATCTAGACTCACATGTTCCACCGAAATCAAAGGAGAATCGAACGACGGGGATGGTGCTTGAATCGCGTCCACGCCCTGCTTCGAAGCCATCTTTAGTGTCGAGTCGCTCAAAAGAATAATCCCACTTTCATATTTACCGGAATACATGAAGGACTTGAACTGGCACTATCTGTTGTACACGTACTTTTTTGTGGTGTAGTGATATACTCTTCTCCAGACGGTCAAATTAAACGTGACAATGAGAACAGTCATTGAAAGGACGGCCAGCGTCAAAGTGACGAGATTTCCGTGCGGACCTTGGTTGGTCGCGACCGCGATTACTTTTCCGATGCCGTACTTCACTTGAGTGATCGGCGGTTCTGCGGCATTCGGCTGAAAATATTCAGCAACTATGAGAGTATTCCAGGCTGCGCCGATGGCAGTTATGGAACCGGTTACAAAAGCCGTGAAGGTCGCCGGGAGGTAGATATTGCGCCAAGCCTGAAGGCTGGAGATCTTGAACTCTTTTCTCAGTTCGAATAGTTCCGCCGGAAGGCTTCTGACGCCTGCCATCACGTTGAATATGATATACCAGATCATCCCGAGGAAGATTATGATCGCAGCAACAGCCTCTCCGTTCTCATGGAGCGCTGTCACAAGAACGGGCAGAAGAACCGGCGCCGGAACGGACGCGATGACTTCGAGAATTGGGGAGGCAGTGTCATACGCCTTACCATTCAGGGCTATCGAAATACCGAGTGGCAGCGCCACTGCGACACAGATGAAATACACGTACCATACCCTAACAAAAGAGAACGCCAGACCAACTAAGGATTCTTTTTCATCAGCTAAGATGACGGAACTGCTTGGAAACGTGCTGATTGCGGAAGGGATCGCTCTTATGGCGCTGAACTCGAGCACAATAAAGATCGCGGCTAGGATCAGGACTACATATTTCCAACCGCGCTTGAGCAGGTTAAAGGAGGAGGAAAACCTGGTCACCCCGCGTCCCTGCGTGTAAAGGAAGAGCTTTGAAATAGACCGGTGGTTCACCCAGGAATAGAACTTCATGATGGGATCTTTGTGCATCTCCCTGGGTTCTTCGACGAATTTGTACCTCTCAGACCAGAGTGAGAATTCCCTGAGAAAGACGAACTGCCAGATTATTACCGCGATGATTAGGGCAATAATAGCGTATGCATAGTAAAGCCATTGGCCGTTGTTGGCGAAGGTAATTATGGCTACACCGATTCCATAAGTGACATGGTCGTTTTTTGCGCCGAGTGAGAAGATTTCGCTAGAGACGAGATAAAACAGACCGACCGCCCAGGAAGTTTGGGTGTTGTATGCGATCCTGCTCAGAGAGGCAGGGATGTAAAGCGTTGTGATTCGATGCCACGTGCTGGACTGTGAGATGTTGGAGAGATCGATGTAATCCTGCGGTATCGACTTTACGGCCTCGTAAACTCCGAATGCAATGTTCCAAGACATGCTGGTGAAGATCAGCAAGATCACGGCCAGCGAGATCCCGATCTGGCCTGGGATTACATCCACCACACCGAGTATCACTATCGGGAAAAATCCAAGGATGGGAATTGACTGGAAGACATCTAGCAGCGGAATGATGATAGCTTCAGCTCTCTTGTTTCGAGCCGCAACTATCCCGATGGCGAGGCTGAACAGGATGCTTAAGATAAGAGCTACAAGCATCCGCGTCCAAGAGAAAATTATGTCAATGGCGATGAGCAGTATATTGAAATCTGATGACGTACTCGCCGAGACTCCTTCAACCTATTTTGACTCTCAAATTAACTGAATTTTACGGGACGTAAACAGTTCGAATTTACCCCGGGGGAGTGGCGTCCCGTTACCGGACTGCTGCTACCCAGATTTCGACTAGGCCTCAGATTTACTCAATTTACACTTTTCGCGACCGCTTCTTTTGACTGGCTGCGAAAAGACCCGCTAGCCTACTTTTCCGGATGCAATGGGCGAGTTCTCTTTCACTGCCACTTTGGCGGCTTGTCCGTTCTCTTCTTCCATTTGCTTTTGTTTTAAGGAGGCGGTGGCAATTAGTGACTTTATCTTCTTTTGATAGCCCGACGCCTTGGTCGTGCATTTTACCCACTCCGGATACGTAGGGACTGCTTCTGCAAATACTAGCAGCACGTCCACAAGCCTCAAGTACGTGGCGATCGCTTCGACACAGCTTCCGGATTTTTCTTCTCCACCGCCCTTTTGCTCGAGGTACTCGATGTATCCTTCCATTTTTTTAAGATCAGAGGGACTCAAAATCGTTTAGACTTCGGTGCTTGTTCCTTTCAATTTTGCTCGAAAATAATCCTGTTCAGTCAATTAGGCTAAACAACTTGACCGAATAAAGCGAACCCTGCGTTTCTGGAATTGCCTAGGCCACGTCCAAGAACAATGATACGACTTTTGCAGACCGGCTCCCACGCAATAGAAGCAAGAAAATTCAATGAACTTGTTAGCTTGAATCGACAAAGGGCCTTTCGCCTAGATTTTTGTTGACAGATAAAAGACAAAAATTGGAAGAAGAAATATCAACCAGCAGCAGCAAATCCGGAGAGAACGTCGAATCACTTGCATATTCGCTGAATTATTCAATGTCTAACCGCGTGACGGCGATGACACACAAACAAGGTAGCAGAGAAAAGAAAGTCGAGCGGATGATCTTGAAATGCAAATCGTGCGGAAGCGATTTTGACAGTACTTTTTCTGTTGAGGAGTTTTCTATGCTTTCCAAAGAGCAGTACGAGGCGGGTACTCTCCACCTGTGTCCATCTTGCGGAAATCTGTCGATCTACGAGCTGAAGGATTATCGGGAGCCCAAACCCGAGTGAGAAATAGAATTTAGCAGGCCCGGGCGAAAATCGGGTGTGGCGCCGCCCTTATGTGTGATATTCTAGGAAGATCTGAAAGTTGCCTCATTTGTGAATTTATAATCCACGGACCTTGGAGCAAAGGGAAGATGGCTTGTTTCACGAGTAAGGGATAGTGAAACTAGGAGATCGCCCAACACCCTCTAAAATATAGAGAAACTCAATGCTGATATAACTCAACACATGGATCCTCATCCGTAAACTCCTTCGCATAAATTTAGGGAATTTGTGTTGGTCGAGAGTCAAAAGAGATCGAGAGCATCAGGGGCGCGGCAAGTGTTGAATGCGCACGCGCAGCAGCGAAAGTCAGAGGAGGCTACGGAGGATTATCTAGAGACCATCAATGCATTGATCAATGAAAAGGGGTTTGCGGCCTCGGTCGACATCGCAGAGCGGATGAACGTCTCAAAGCCGACGGTGACTAGCATCGTAAAGAAGCTCCACAACCAAGGCTACCTCGTCCACGAAAGATACCGTGGCATAAAGCTGACCTCAAAGGGAAAGCGGCTGGCGGAGGAGATGCAGAAAAAACACAGACTGATCACAAGTTTCCTGGTGTTGTTCGGCGTGGAGGAGGTCGTGGCCCGAGAGGACGCGGAGCTGATCGAGCACGGGCTGCACCCGGAGACGCTAGCAAGACTCGAAGCTTTCACCGAGTACATGTTTTCAAATCCCGAGCTCATTAAGAAATACAGATTGGAAACTGGGTAACCGAAACCGTTTAGGCGCCGCTGAACTCCACGATCGATTTTATTTCTTCCTCGCTTTCCGGGTTGTAGATCTTTTGTGGATCATCTGGGCCTCCCTTCCGAGTTATTATGCTGGACAGTAGCTTTGGCCACTTTTTCTGAATTCTCACGAGGTCTTTCGCCCCGCTCTGGAAGTAGGTAATGTTTGCGTTGACGGACCCGAAATGCAGTTTGTTGCCGAGCACCAGCTCCGTGAACACCTTCCCGACGTTCTGGGTCTCCTGGTCCTCCCTGTATATACCGAGATAGCAAACTATGCCGTTCACGCGAATCAGGTCCTGAGCACTGACCGCGACGGAGGCATTGCCGGTGAGCTCGAAAACAAAATCGTACTTGTAATCCAGTGAGCTAAATGGCATCTCTTTCGAGTTGATGTAGCTAGCCCCGGTGCTCTCTACCAGCGTGGCCTTCACGCTGTCCTTGGAGCGCGTTGCCACGGCGTCCACCTCAAGCCCTCTCAATCTGAGAAGGGCGGTCGCGAGTATACCTACGGGTCCAGCCCCGAGGACTAAGGCTCGCTCCGGTTTCCAGATCAACCTCGATTTTTGAAGGAGGTACGTCTGAAGCAGGCCCTTTTCCACGATCGTCAGGGGCTCCAGAAGCACGCCCAGCTCGGAGAGACTTTCGGGCATCTTTACGATGTAAGAGGAATCGCTCTTCGCAAACTCTGCTGCAAAGCCGTTCAGGCCCTTGATCCCGTGCTCGAAATAGTGCCCGGTGTAGCACATGTCGGATTGATGATTCCGGCAGCTTACGCAGTTTTCTGGGCAACTCCTCCGGACGGTTGGAACGACAAGATCCCCGATTTTCAGACCTCTCACTCCAGGGCCGAGTTTCTCGATCCTGCAGAGGGATTCGTGCCCCAAAATGAGGTAGTCTGACCCGGCAGGGGCCTCCCCGTAAAACCCTGAAATAATGTCACGGTCTGTCCCGCATATTCCGATTCGAAGTACTCGGAGAAGCACCTCCCTTTTTCCGGGAACCGGAACTGGAACATCCTGGAGTCTGAGCGAATTCGGAGTTCTGGGTGTAACTGTGATCGCTTTCAACGAGAATGATTCACGTCTGCAACTCTCGGTTCTTTCGCACGTAAGTTTGTTGCTTTTATCCCTAATTCTTTTGCTAGAGTATGGTTTTCATACCGAGTCTGCAAACCCTGCCCCCCTCCACGAGACAACTCGAAAAATGACCGTCTCCATCCGGAGGTACACGGAGCTGAAGCTCGCAATCTCGGATTATCTCCAGAGACGAAACTGGATCAGGCTCTTCGAACTGTGCGGGACCAGCGACGATGAAACCGCGAAAACCATAGCGGTAATACTGACTTTTTACGATCCGCAAAAGGTTTGG
>JASHPQ010000231.1 GCA_030037995.1 Nitrososphaerales archaeon
AAACGGACCAGACGAAGGGTGATTGATTGACGGCGTGAACCCAGGGCATCAAATGATCCGCTACCCAAGCACAGTCGAAACCAAGTTTGTCGGCTAGAATGACGCAGTCTCTAGTCTCAGAAGGTTCGTTCTCTCCAAACAGCAAAGAAACTCTAAATGGACGATCCAACTTTTTGCGATACCTATGGATCTCTGAACGGATACAATAGATCTATTTTAAGTGATCAGTACACTCTGCTAAACGAATCTAGAACAAATTAGTAGGGCAACAATAGCAGTTGTGGATTATCCACATATGGTATGATTGAGTTGGCCAAACGAACAACTCTCAATAAAATATAGAACGCAAGAGAATTCAGCCATTCACAAAATAATTAAGAATATCTCTGGATAGCACTTATCGCTTTGAGCCACGACTTCGACGAATCTTACAAGGGAACTCCTCCGTGGGACATCGGTCGCCCTCAAAAGGAATTTATGCTCCTTGAAAAAACCGGTGAAATCAAAGGTTCGATCCTAGATGTTGGGTGCGGGACTGGGGAGATCTCGCTTTTCTTCGCCAGTTGCGGACACGAGGTCGTCGGTATCGACTCCTCTATCAGGGCAATACAGAAAGCGCAGTCGAAGGCAAGGGAACGGGGATCCAGTGTGATCTTCAAGCTTGCCGACGCGCTCCATCTGTCAGAATTGAACAGGAGCTTTGAGAACGCGATCGATTGTGGACTGTTTCACACGTTCACAGATGTTCAACGTCGAAAATTCGTGAAAGGCCTTCGCTCCATCATAGCCACGAATGGAAAATATTTCATGCTCTGTTTCAGCGATCTCGAGCCCCTGGACTGGGGAGGTCCTAGACGTATCACTAAAGGAGAAATTGAGGAAAGCTTTTCTGACGGGTGGAAGATAAATTACATCAAAGATGCCAGAGTCGAAACCAATTTCCACGCTGATGGAGGACGCGCCTGGTTCTCCTCAATTACTCGACTCTGAGTGATTTCCGCAAAAATACACTTCATAAGAGAATATTCCTTCTGTCGCTTATGGGTGGGATGTGCCCTAAAGGAAATCACACTAGCTAATGATCTTTCTGAACTGGTACATGGTGGCCGCGAAGCCCGCAATAGCGATGATTCCGATTCCCACGTACGCAAGCACTAGTGCGTGAAGAGTCAACCCGCCCAGTACCAGTTCCCGTGTCACGTTCGAAGCGAAGCTCACCGGGTTGTAGTTAGAGATAGCCTGCGCCCAGGAAGGTAGAAATGAAACGGGGAACATCGCACTGCTCAAAAAGAGCAGCGGAAGGCCGAGAAATCCCGCAAGCGCGTTGAGCGTCTCGGCTTTTCTGGTCACCATCCCGACTGCGAGGAAGACCCCCGAAAGTGCCAGCTCGAAGAACGCGACCGTCAGGATGATGAGAAGGACTCCGGGCAGTCCAGTGGAGATTCTCACACCCATCGGAATTGCAACGACGATCACTACGACTGTCTGCGCTACCACCATCAGCACATCTGTCAGCAATCTGCCCAGCAGGATCGCAGGTCTGGCGCTCGGAGTAAGGAGCATCTTCGAGAGAAACCCCGAATTCAGGTCATTCGCAAAGGAAATCCCGCTTTGGGGAGCGCATACTATCGCGCTCAGCAGTACGATGCCCGGCGTCAAGTAGGCAAGGTAGCCTCCGGAGGAGCCGGGAAGAAAGACGCTGAACTTTTGAAACACCTGCGAGAACACCAAGAATAAGATCAAGGGTTCGGCCAGAAGCGTTCCGAGCAAGGTGGGATTCCTGGCGAGCTTGGTCACGTTCCTCTCCAGAAGCGACTGAGTGTCATAGAGTAATGTCAATGTATCAACTCACCCCGCCAAGAATGGACGCCTCGGTTTCCCTCTTCGCATTAAGCTCCTCCGACCTGATCCTCCTCCCGGTCTTCTGCAGAAAGACATCGTCCAGCGTGGGAGAAGAGACGGCCAGGGAGGAAGGTCTTACGTTGTCGCGGCCCAGCGCCTCTACGACATCTATGACCACCCGACCGGCATTCTTGGTGTAGGCAATGACGCTGTCGTCTGAATCGATGACGTTCGTCACACCCGGGACAGTACCCAGGATTGCCTTCGCCTTGGATCTGAGAAGAGAACCAGGATCCTCCGTAAAAGACAACGTTATCGTGTCGCCCCCGAGGGCCTCCTTCAGCTCCGACGGCGACCCCTCCGTGATGATCTTTCCATTGTCGATGATGGAAATCCGCCTGCAGAGTTTGTCAGCCTCCTCCATGTTCTGCGTCGTCAGGAAGACCGTTACACCTTCCCCTTTGTTCAGCTCCTTGAGGTACTCCCAGAGGGCTGTTCGAGACTGCGGGTCAAGTCCGGCGGTCGGCTCGTCCAGAAACAAGAGCTTCGGCTTGTGGACGAGAGCGGTAGCCAGATCCAGCCTCTTCTTCATTCCTCCCGAATATCGGCCGGCCTCCTTATCTGCGACATTATCAAGTTGGACTAACTTCAACACCTCTTCCACACTGTTCTTTAGGGCGTTGCCATGCATCTGGTACAGACGACCTTGGAGACGAACGTTCTCCCTGCCGGTGAGGTCAACGTCCACAGTAGTCTCTTGGCTCACGACCCCGATGGCTTTCCGGATCTCCCCGGCAGCTGAGCCCAGATCGTAACCTGCGACATTGACCCGACCAGAGGTCTTCCTGAGGAGCGTGGTGAGCACTTTGATCGTGGTGCTCTTCCCCGCACCGTTGGGGCCTAGAAACCCGAAAAACTCGCCTTCTTCCACATCGAAAGAAATGCCATCAATGGCCTTTTTGCCATCGGAGTAAACCTCTACAAGGTCCTCAACAGTGATAATGTTTTGCAAATCAACCACCTCAGAAGGAATTTATTAAAGTTCTTGAAAACGAAAATTTTGGGA
>JASHPQ010000022.1 GCA_030037995.1 Nitrososphaerales archaeon
TTTTCACCTGTACCTTATCCTAGGATCTACGACCGCGTAGAGGATGTCAGCTAAAAGATTGGCTATGATGATCATGAGAGCGAACGTCAAAGTTATTGCGAGTATGGAAGGATAATCAATCTGCAGGGCCGACTCTACCGCGTAATCTCCGATGCCAGGATACGAAAAGACGTACTCCACGAATATCGTTGAACCTAGAATGAACGTAAAGAGGAGGGATACGAGCGTAATTACCGTGACTAGGGAATTTTTGAAAGCGTGTCCAAAGAAGATTTTTCTCTCCGGTATGGCCCTTGCGCGGGCTGCCGTGACAAAGTTGGACTTCATCACGTCCAGCAGAGACGACCGCAGAATTCTGGTTAGGACGCCGTAAACGGCCAGGGCATTGGCAAGGCTTGGAAGAATGGCATGCGCTAGCAAACTCTCAAACGCCGACCAGTCGCCCGTGATGAGCGCATCCAGAATTGGAATGGACGTGATCGTGGGCGGGGGAGGAATCGAGACGTTGATGCCTCCGCTCGTGGGCAGTATAGGAAGTACGAGGGTGAAAAATAGTATGACGGCGAGAGCAATGAAAAACGGGGGGGAGGCGAACCCAATGATGTACAGAGCTCTGGACACCTTATCCGGAAGTTTGCCGGCGTATCTCGCCGCCAGCAGCCCCGAGAGGACTCCGATCGCAATCGTGAATACTAGGGAGAAAAATATGATTTGTAGCGTGTAGGGCAGAGTCTGTTCGATCGCGGAAATAACGGACTCCCCCTTCGTCGGAGAGAAACCGAGATTGCCGTGCAAAACGCCCCAGATATAGTAAAAGTATTGTATGTAGATGGGATCGTCGAAGTGGTATTCTTTGATGTACGCCTTCGCGACCTCCGGATCTATGGCCGCCCCTTTTCCGAACCACGCTATCAGTGGGTTGGACGAGATTGAATGGGACAGTACAAAGGTGATCAGGCTGACCCCTAGGAGTACGAACAGGGCAGTCCCGAATCTTCTGAGGAGGTATCTCAGGAGCGGGTTCGTCTGTGATTCAAACCTTACGCGGGATAGATGGTATTGAGCGGCGGGAGATCGGTCACGCCTTCGAGATTCGGCTCGGCATACATTCCACCGATGGTGCCGACTTTCCAGACGTACGAGTTTGCGATCGCCGGCGCCTGCGATACGAACAGCCAGCCGTAAGGCGCGTCGTTGTAGATCTGCTGCTGTGCCTGGGTGAGCGCTTGGAGGATCGCGGTCTGGTTGTTGCTGGTGTACATGAGCTGCACCGCGCTATCAACTATGGAATTGTTGTAGATGTCAAAGTTGCCAAACGAGGAGAAGGTCGTGACGAAAGCGGTCCAGTAGTCGGTAGGCGCCAAGTAATCTGGTGAGTATGCGGTCCAGCTCAGTTGGAGTGGGGTAATCTGGGCGGCATCCTGCAGGTTGGTCTGGTAACTCCCGTACGGGGCTGCCTCCACGGAAAGCGGCTGCACAACGATGTTGGTGTTAATCCCGATCTGCTCGAGGTCTGCTTGAATCTCCTGGGCTGCCGGGATCTCCCAGTAAGTAGAAGCGCTTACAATGATGAAGTTCAGCGTGGGAAAGCCCTTTCCATTAGGGAAACCGGCCGCCGCCAGTTCTTGCTCTGCTAGAGTAATGTTCTGCTGATAGAGTGGGAAATTCCCAGGATCGTAATACTGGCCGTAGTTGGGCGACTCGGGCCCCATGTATCGCACTCCGAGGCCGTCAGCCCCGACTTGAATGACAGCGCTGTAATTGATCGCATGCACCATCGCCAGCCTGACATCGGTGATGTTTGTGGGATAGACTTGGCAATTGAACTGGAGGTACTCGACGCCCGCCGGGTACTTGAGCTTCAGCACCCCGTACTGGCTAGGATCGGATATTGCGGTTAACAGGTCGCTCGAAGTGAGAGAAACGATTTGAGCTGCTCCCGTATTCAAGTCAAGGAGCCTAGTCGATTCGCTAGATTTGTCGTAAATGATCACCTTAGCGTAGTGCCCCGGGTCGACAAAGGGGTTGCCCGCTATTTGAGCAGCCGTAAGACTCTTTCCCCAGTAAGTTGGATTCTGAGTGAAGACGGCGAAGCTGTTAGGTTCAATTTGGGAAAGAACGTACGGGCCGGTGCCCGGTATCTGTGGTAGATAATTGAAATTGGAATTAAAGTTAGGCGCCGATCCTGGACCGCCATTATCCAGTATGTACTGGCAGTCCAGCTGGAATCCAGTCCATCCCAAAAGTGAATTCAGGAAGAAAGAGAACGGTGCATCCAACCGGTAAACGATGGTTTCCGGACCGGTGACATAAACGGGAAGACTCGTGTTGCTCATCATGGAAATTGCCGCGGAGGAAGGAGTCGTGAGGCCGCTCTGGTTTAGAACCGCCATGGATGCGGGACCAAAGGTAACTCCCGTCATGTTGAAGATTGGCATGCCCATCCAGAACGTCGAATAGTTCCCGGAAGCAAAGTAGTAAATGTAAAAGTCAGCCCAAGCCTCGTAGGCGTTGAACGGGTCTCCGTTGGAGAAGGTCACTCCCGGCCTCAGGTTGAACGTGTACGACTCGCCATTCGCGGACACCGTCCAGTTGTTTGCGAGATCTGGGAGGAACTGTATCTGGTTTTGCTCCTGCTGTGCAGTTGCGTTCAAAGAAACCAGAGTCTGATACGTGGTTGTTTCGGTCCAGTCGGGATACGGCTGGAAGATTACAACGCCCAGTTCATTCAAGTTGGGAGTGGGCCAGGTATAATCGTCTATGGAGAGCGTGCTGTTCGCAGATGGGCTTGTAGATGTGCTCGTGGAGGAGCTCGACGAAATAGAAGATGACGAGCTGGAAGTCATGATCGAAGAAAGAGAGGTCGAAGTTGTTGAAACCGACGAAGAACTTTGAGAAGATGAGGAAACGGTTGGAGTGGTTGTAACTGACGAAGAGGAGCTCGTGGTTGACGTTGTTGTTTTGGAGCTGGTTGCGAGCACAACCCCAGCCGCGGCAATGATTATTATCACAACAACTACTACAGCAATGACCGCTCTAGCGACTCCCCTTCTGTCAACGAAGTTCATTAATGATTGAGCCTTGAAAAAAGGGCGTGAATTAAAGATTTCGTTAGACTAACGCTTGAAAATCAAGTGTCCAGTTTTTGCTGTCATAATAATCGCGATTTGTCTGAACGTATCATCTTAATTTCTAGCTCCGCCGGAATTGTAAAATGAGAACCCGATAATGAACCGAAAGGGAGTCTGCTACGATGTCGGACGAGTGATGCTGGGAGTTAATTGGCGTCCTAAATTTGACGCACCAGTAGTTCACCGAGAACTTGGGATCATCAAGAACGATCTGCACTGCAATGCCGTGAGGATCTGCGGTCTCGACATAGAACGGCTGATCGTTGCAAGCGAGGACGCCCTGGCACTGGGACTAGAAGTATGGCTTTCACCAGAGATGTGGGACAAAAAACAGGTAGAGACGCTACAATATCTAGTAAGGGCTGCCACAGAGGCGGAAAAGTTGCGCCAAAAGTACCCCGGGAAACTCGTGTTCAGTCTCGGCTCGGAGTTGACACTTTTCATGCAGGACATTGTTGAAGGTGACAATTTCTTGGAGAGGATGAGCAGCCCTGCTTTCTGGGACAACATCAGAGCCGGCAAGCACAACCAACCGCTCAATGCGTTCCTGTCTGCAGCAAACCAGGCCGTCAGGGAGGTCTTCCACGGTGATATCACATATTTTTCAGTCCCGCTTGAAACTGTCGACTGGAAAAATCTGGATTTTCTAGGCGTCGACATGTACCGAGATGCTCGGATTCAAGACGCCTATGGCGGAATGGTGAAGGCCTATCTTGCGCACAACAAGCCGGTTATGATCGGAGAGTTTGGATGCTGTACATATCAAGGAGCAGAGAAGCTAGGGGGCAATGGTTTCATCATTTCCTTTGGGATGTTGCCGGATCATCCGGAGCTCAATCAAAAGCTGCCCAGAGGATTTGCTGAGATGATCGAGATCCCGCCTCGAGTCGATGGCCACTGTGTCCGCGACGAGGGCCTGCAGGCGAGAGAGCTCGCAGACCAGCTAGGGGTCCTCGATGCCGCGGGAGTGGAGGGGGCTTTCGTGTTTACTTTCATTTCTCCCACCTCCACTTACAATGAAGATCCGAGATATGACTCCGACATGGCGAGTTTCAGCTTGGTAAAGAGCTATGCCGAGGCGGATACCGTTGAAGAGATTGCCAAGCAAACCGCGAGACAGGGAAATCAGCTTTTGGGAGTAAATGTAGATCCTGGTATTTTTGTCCGATTCGCGGGCGAGGTAGGAAAGCACGGGAAAATTTATCCTGACATGCCCTGGGAGCCGAAAGCGTCGTTCAGGGTCGTGGCAGAGTACTACTCTTTGCATTAGCCGGGAACTAACTACCCGCATGCGTCACGACTAAAGAAAATTCTAATCGCAGCGAATCAGGTCTTCAGCACAGCCGAGACTATTTGATCAAATTCCTCATCAGTTACCAGATTCCTTTTTTCCATGGACCTCTGTTTGACCCTCGCAAGCATCTCGTTTACCTGCTCTTCGTTCGCTTCAATCCCCTTCTTTCTCAGATGATACAGGATCGAGTACTTTCCACTTTTTTTACCGAGAACGATCTCGGTCTCTCCCGCAAACCAGCTCGGGTCGAACAGTTCCAGCTGTCTTGCGAGCTCTGGCATTTTGTAATATCTCTCTACCGCGATGCCGCTCTCCCTCCGGAAGATATTTCTCCCGAGGACCGGCTTGTTGACGGGGATCGGAATGTTCGAAAGCTCCGACACCAGCTTCGAAGCTTCGTGCAACTTTTGAAGGTCAATATGACAGTCGATGCCGTACAAAAGAAGCAGCGCGAGTACGACTTCTTCCAGTGCCACGTTTCCCGCACTTTCCCCGATCCCGTTGACGGAGACATGGGCCGCTTTTGCACCGGCCGATAGACCGGCGAGGGTGTCCGCCACTCCCAGACTGAGAGAGTTATGGCAGTGCACTTCCAGCGGTAGGCTTACCATTTCGCGAACCTTCTTCACCAGGTAGGAAAATCCCTCTGGGGAGGCCGCGCTCATGGTATCCACAACGGCCAGCCTGTCTGCGTGCGCTGCCTCCCCGGCTCTCATCATGGTCCTGATGGAATCGAGATCGGCTCTCGTCGCGTCGTAAGGAAAAAATACGACGAAAATCCCGTGCGACCTGGCGTACTCGATAACTTCGACAGCATCGACAGAAGCTTTCTCGACCGCCGTACCCATCACGGCGAGGCGCTCCTTCAAAACCGGAATCTCGATGATGACGGAAGAGACATCGCACGACATCGCGGCGTCAATGTCCTGCTTTCTGGCACGGCAGAAAGCAAAGATTTTCGAAAAAGTGGTGTTCTTTACAATGTCCTTGATCGCCAGCCTGTCCTCCTCCGAAACGACGGGCATTCCGGCTTCGATTCGGTGGACCTTCGCTTCGTCCAATTTCATCGCAATCCGGAGCTTGTCCTCCCTCGAGAAAACCACCCCCGGCGTTTGCTCCCCATCACGAAGGGTTACATCGTGCAGCTCTATCGGAGTTGTAAAATGAGAAGTTCGCCGCACTTCCTCGACGAAGTTGTAGGGACTGGTCCACCAGTGCGCGTTTTTCCAGAGCTTTTCGTTTTGTTGCGACATTCGATTTCTCAATCCAACCAGAGGCACTAAAAGGATTTTATTGAGTTCTCGAAAATTCAAGTTGAAAATGGCAGGAGACGCATCGTCCGGACCTAAGGCGGGAAAAGATCGCAGACTCGTTGCCATAATGTTCACGGACGTTGAGGGCCGAGAGAGAACCTTCAGGCAATACCGGCTGCGTTATCTGACTCTTTTTTGACAATTACAGGGAAGATCAATAATTTGCTAAGGGAAGCAAACATCCCGTGACCTAAAGATCAAGCAACTCTTGCATCCTATTTTTTGGAAGCATCTTTCAGTGACGTGACGGAAAGACCAGTCCGTATATCGTTTTCCGACTCTGCGCAGTTAAGTAGCACCACCGCGAGATCTGCCCGACTTATGGAATACGGCCCCGAGGAGACATTGTCGTTCCTCTCCACGCGGACCGATCCATTTCTCGGCCCGTTAGTCAATCTGGGCGGGCGGACTATGGTCCAGTCGAGATCACTACTTTTGACCATCCGTTCCGTGACAGTCAGTTCCCTGTAGTGCTTTCCGAACATGAGCCAAGAGAACTTTACCAGAAACCAAGGCTTCGTTGCCGCTACCGGATAGGCTGTTAGCCAGACTCCTCTGCGTACTTTCGATTGATCCATGGCGAGGATCGTGTTCCGCGCTGCGCCGGAGGCGCCGAGTACCGAAATCACAGCGTCCTGTCCCACCACCGCTCTCTGGACGTCGTCAAGGTTTAGGGCATCTCCCTTGATTATCGATCCAATACCCTCTATTCCCTGCAGTTTCTCCGGATGCCTCGCAAGAGCAGTAATGGAATGACCCCGCTGGATTCCTTGCCTCAGGACCTCAAGACCGGTCCCGCCCGTCGATCCAATCACGAGAATTTTCATACTTTAGAAACGGCCGCCACGCGAACTATAACAAGAAAGCCCGGAGGCGTAATAAAGAGTACATGAAACGAGGGCGAGAGGGGCTGCCGCACGAGCGGGCCTATATGCGGATGCGAAAAGTACGTAGTAGATGATGATCGTGTCTTGAGGTTCAGACCTGACTAGGAATTCCTGACTGATTTGCTGAAAGCGAGATATCCTATTCCTTCGTGGGTTATCCAGTATTCGTTGGCCTCA
>JASHPQ010000232.1 GCA_030037995.1 Nitrososphaerales archaeon
CCGACGCAAATTAAACAACGAAAAAGCCATTGGATAGTTACCGGAAACCATCCTGACCGCTATGTCCAACCTCTTAACAGGCCGAAAATTCCGTTTCGTGTCCAGTCGTTTGAACAGAACCTGAATAGGTTACTGTGAAACTACCCAAGCTGACAGTGTTCGGAGAAGCGTTTGTGACAACATCAGTGCATGTAGAACCAGGAGGGTCAGTTCCTTTCTTTTCTTGTACTCGTACGATAGGTGGCCTTGTGCAGACTGCCGGTGAATTGCTCTAACTGTTTTGCAGCGGCGTCCACGTCGTCCTGGTTCTGCGAGACGATGTTTACGAACGCGCTCCCCACGATCACACCATCAGCACCGGCCCTTAGCACGTTTTGAACGTGACGTGGTTCAGAAATGCCGAATCCGACGGCTACGGGAGTTGAAGCGAAGCTGTGGTCGTGAGCGACCTCGCAGGTGTGCTGTATGAATCCCAGGTTAATCTCTGATTTTTGGCTACTTTTTCTGACACCGGTGACACCCAGCAAAGATACAAGATAGAGAAAGCCCCTGGTCTCGTTCAAGATAGATCGGAGTCTTTCATCGCTCGTGGTGGGAGTTGCAAGGAGGACGGAGGCTAGCCGGTTTTCTCTTATGGCGGAGATGAAGCGCGCAAATTCCGAGCTGCCGAGCTGGGGCAGATCCGGCACGATCAAGCCATCCACGCCGGATGCGTACGCTTTGGAAAGAAAGGCCTCCAGCCCGAAACGAAAGAGGGTATTGTAATAAGTCATGAAGACTACGGGAACGGCACTTTCATTTTCTTGTTTTACTTTTCGTACGATATTCAGACAATCCGTGGGAGTGGTCCGAACTTTCAGCGCACGCACACCAGCTGCCTGAATCGTCGGTCCGTCTGCGACAGGATCCGAGAAGGGAATCCCAAGTTCCAAGATGTCGACCCCGCCTTGGATCAAAGCTTGACAGAGCGCTGGTGTATCTTTCGGCGACGGGTCACCCGCCACCAGATATCCGACGAGGGCCCCGCGTCTTTCCCCCTGCGCCTGCGAGAATGCACTTCGTATATTTTGTCCTCCGTCATCGTTCCGGTCCGTGTTACGCCAGTGCATGGCTAGATAGCACTCGCTCCCTCGTTAAGCCACTTGGAAATGATCTCCATGTCCTTGTCTCCTCGTCCCGATAACGTAATTACTACCGATTCGTTGTCGTGCATCTTAGAGGCAATCCGTGTGGCTTGATAGACTGCGTGTGCTGATTCGAGAGCGGGAATGATCCCCTCGAGTTTTGACAGCTCGAGTAACGCCTCCACTGCCTTCTCATCAGTCGCAGTCATGTACTTGACTCGCTCCACCGATTTCCAGAAAGAGTGTTCCGGTCCGACCCCCGGATAGTCTAGTCCGGCTGATACGCTGAACGTCGGCGCAATCTGTCCGTTTCGGTCCTGAAGGACGTAGGTCTTCATCCCGTGGATGATCCCCACGTCACCTGCAGAAAGGCTCGCGGCATGCTTGCCGGTGGAGAGGCCCCTGCCACCCGCTTCTACTCCCACGAGCTCGACGTTGGCATCATCCACGAAGGGGTAAAACGAACCCGCGGCATTGCTGCCCCCACCGACGCATGCGACGACTACATCGGGAAGTCGTTTCTCTTTTTGCAGCATCTGTTTTTTGATTTCCTTTCCGATCACGCTCTGAAAGTCCCTTACGATCATTGGGAACGGATGAGGTCCGACGACCGAACCAATGAGATAGTGGCTGGTCCTGACATTGGCTACCCAGTCTCTCAAGGCCTCATTGATCGCGTCTTTCAAGGTCTTGGAACCGGAGGACACGGGTATGACCTTTGTACCGAGGATTCTCATTCTCAAAACGTTGAGCTTCTGCCGTTCCATATCCTCCGTTCCCATGTACACCTCGCAGCTCAATCCCAGAGCTGCACAGGCCATGGCGCTGGCTACCCCGTGCTGTCCAGCCCCGGTCTCCGCAATGATCCTCTTCTTCCCCATCATCTTTGCGAGGAGTGCCTGCCCCAGCGCGTTGTTGATCTTGTGAGCTCCTCCATGAAGAAGATCTTCCCTCTTGAGAAAGATCTTTGCTCCCCCGTATTTTTTCGTCAGGTTTTCAGCAAAATAGATCGGAGTGGGTCTCCCCGCGTATTCAGTAAGCAGGTAATCGAGCTTCTGTCTGAACTCCTTTTGTTTGCGCAGGCGATTGTAGGATTGTTCCAGCTCGTCCAGTGCTTCGGTGAGCGTTTCGGGAACATATCTTCCGCCGTATTTGCCGAACTCTCCGTTCAGAGGCTGTTGCCCTAACTTTTGTATTTTTTCCAATCTCTGTTTTCTCCCCTTCTACTGCTTCTCTTTTTATCTAAGAAAAACCACAATTCTTTCTTCGTACCAAGCTAAGCGACTTTCGCGTTCTCTATGAAGCGCTTCATTTTGATCTTATCTTTTATTCCGGGTTTCGTCTCGACTCCGCTCGAGACATCCACCGCAAACGGCTTTACCTCCTGGATAGCTTTCCGTACATTTTCTTCATTCAATCCTCCGGCGAGAATGACCGGAAAAGGAAACAGAGCATCCCTTACCTGTCTGCTGACCTTCCAATCGTGAGTGGTTCCAGTCCCGCCGGATGTTATTACAGATCCCATTTCTCCCGATTTTTTGATCAAAGCAGAATCAAGCAAAATCGCCCTGCAAGCTTGCGAGATATTCTCGCATTGGTGGACTATGGAATCCTTGTTCTGATTTTCACCGTTCGGTAAGTGAACGGTACCGATGATGTTTGAAAAATTTCCCGGTTTTCCGAGGGTTTCGGCAAATGATGTACGGCCTTCGAAATCGTTTTGATACGACAGCTGCAGGAAGGAGGGCTTGATCCTTTCAATTACTCTGGTAAGCTCCGGGTTTGAAAAAGGACTAACAACAACGACGTTCACAAAAGGCGGAACCTCACCGGCCAGTTTCGCCAGTTTTTCAAACGGCAGATTTCTCGGAGAACCACGGTACCCAAAAATAAACCCTACAGCGTCTGTCCCGCATTCGACAGCGACATCGACATCTTCCTTCCTAGTGAGCCCGCAGATCTTGACTCTGGTCATTTCCCTGTCATCTTCTCACTTTGCTTTCTGTTGCTAGCTCACTGACTTTTCCGCGTATGTCAGGAGACTTCATAATAGAGGTGCCAATCAGGAAAGCTCTTGGGACCGGAGCATGCCTGTCTTTCAAATTCTGTATCAGATTAAAAATATCCGCTGGAGTTTCGAAACCGCTTTCACTCATTATCAGGCGATCCCGGAGCGAGCCGTTATCAGTGGGACTATCGCAGAGGAGATCTAACGTCGTGCTGATAGTAGTTTTGAAGGTCTTCAAGTCCCTGTTGTTTATGCCTATTATATCGCAATCAAGCTTTGCAACATTGATCAGACCTTCCTTGGAATGAGTCTCGACGATTACTTCGAGATTATTTTCTCGTGCCTTTTTTATGGCGTTATGCAGTGTGAGGTCCTGTCTTGAAAAACCCTCAGAGAACACTTCATGGATAAACAGTATGGCGCTGGCTCCAAAAGCTCTCGCAGCGAGGATCTGTTTCTCTGAGACAACTATATCTTTCATTATTACCGGCAAACCGGTAGCCGCCCTCGCAATTCTGAGATTAGTAAGCGAGCCGGAGAAATTCTTTGGTTCGGTCAAGACAGAGAGACCGGCTGCTCCCCCTGCTTCCATTTCTCTCGCAATTTGAGAGACCTGATCAAATCTTCCGTCGATCTTGCCCGTAGACGGTGAGGCGAACTTGATCTCGCAGATTATCGCCCTGCCATCTTTACCCCGAATGGAATTTACCAGGCTGCAATGGTTACCTTTCTGGTTTGAAATTGTGGAAGATATTCTGTCCAGATCCAGATTCGACACAGTTTCGTAGTACCCTGAATCGACGGTATCAAAAGCATCGTCCACTAACTCTCTCAATGTTTTCAAACTTCTGTGCTCATCCCAAATTTTTGTGAGAGCTTTTTAGGAGGGATCCTATTCGATCTGGATCTCCCTTCGTATGCTTAACTAGCGAGAGCAGTTTCTCTAGGGCTTTGCCACTGTCTATGGAGGTTTTCGCCAGTTCAACGCCCTCGCGATAGTTGTCTGCCGCTTTTGTTGTAACCAGTGCGGCAGACGAATTCATCAGGATCATTTCCTTCGTCGCCAATTCCTTGCGCGTTAGATCCGGATCATTCAGGGAAAGTACGTCAAGAGCTACTGAGGCGTAAGCTTCTAGGTCAACTCCTTCTGCAGAAATTTCCTGGTAAGTTCTCGA
>JASHPQ010000233.1 GCA_030037995.1 Nitrososphaerales archaeon
CAGCTTTCTTGCTGCCGCGACGATGGCAATCTTCGCTCCTTTTGTTTCCTTGATCCTGTTGTAATGTTTGGTTATGGACGAATTGCAGTTTAGGACGTGGACGTGGGTGCACTGGATCATTATCCAGTTGAGCATACGATTTCCTTTGTGGTCCACTTTCTGATACTGGGTGTCTCCTGATTGATGAGTTCCAGGAGCTAGTTTTGCGTACGAGCAAAGATGTTCCGGATCAGGAAATCTATCGATGTCTGCAATCTCGCTTGAAATCAAGAGAGCTCCGTAGTAAGATATTCCTGGCACCGTCACGAGCAGTTTGGCGTATTTGTCTTGAAGAGCCTGCTCCTTGATTTCACTGTCCAGCTCGCCTATCTTTGTATCGAGGAACTCTATTGAATCTAGATAGTCATCTATCGCTGCAATATGAAGGGATTTTAGATGATCTCTTCCAGCTTTTGTGAAGAGATCTCCTTTACTGTAGTCAATCCATCTCCTGCCGAGCTCTGCATGAATTTTGTTTTTGAACATGGTTCTTGTCGAAACAAAATAGTGTCTCCTCCTTGCCAGGTCTCTGAGCTCTCTCGTCTCTTGGCTTGGGATGTAGCACTCTGGAATCATGTCCAGTCTCAGTAAATCTGCAAGTTTTCCCGCATCGACCTTGTCATTCTTCACCTTTGCGTATGCGATCGCCTTCACCATCAGCGGATGAGCCACCCTGACATCATATCCTTCCTCTTTCAGGAGGTCATAGATGTGTTCGTGGTTGTAGCCGGATTCCATCACGACGCTCGCATCTGAGCCCTCAAGAAATTTGAGTATCTTCCTTGCATCCTTGTTTATCTTGATCTCGCTGGCTACCTGACCTCTCTCATCTTTCAACACTAACTGAACAGTTTTCTGATGAAGATCTATTGCAGCGCACATGTTATGCTTGGCTGTGGCTTTGCGTTCCGTTAACTCTGTCGATCATGTCACCTAGTAAATTGGGGTTCAAATCAATGTTCCCTCTTCTCAATGTCAATTATACACAATAAATTGTCCATCCAGCTTCGGCGGTCTTGAATTCTCTCAAGAACCCCATGATTGCCATTTCTTTTCAAAATCGATTAATTCGATTTCTCTGTATCTTGTTGAGGACCGGAATATCTAGAACCTCTTGTAGCCCAAAGATACACGATCCAAATTCCCGCCATAATCAACAGACTACCCCAGAATGCCTGCCACGGAAGTTGAGGGAAGAAGACACCGAGACCAGCCACGATCAAGATAGTAGCGATTATGAGTCCGCCGATATGCGGACCAGGTCGACTGTACCGTTCAGCTCTTCTCTCAGCCCTCATCTGCCGTCTCTGTTCACGCCAATCTAGCTCTTGAGGACCAGAGGATGTTCTTGGAGCAGGCGTTGAACCTGAAATAGGAGCACCACACTTGGGACAGAACGAGTCGTCAGATCGAAGAGGAGCTCCACACTTACTGCAATAATGGTTGTCAGTTTCAGCCATACTCTTTACACTCCCCTAATCAGTATAATTTCATGCTAAAGTTAGCTAGATATGCATGTAAGACGATCTTCATGTTTGGTAATGAGTGACAACGCCTAGCGCTGGAGAAAGGCGCATTATTCTCTGGAATCTTTTAGGCATTCTTTGTAAAACGCCTATGCAAGACGTTATTTATCGGAAACGCCAATAACCAGCAAGTCAGTGTCAGATAGGGATTTACATATGCGAGGAAGATCGATAAGACGAATATCCCAGCCGTAATGAAGCCCTGATTTGAAAACCAACGATCTATCTTCGGAGACACATTCGACCTCAATAGATGGCGATCTGGAGTCGAGCCATATCTCCAGATAATGGAAGAGAATACGAATGCACCGATTTCTATCAGTGCAAAGACATCCAACGCAGGGCGCAGATAACCGTAGTTGAGAACCCGTGTGGCAAAGGGAACCAGAACCACGAAAAACATCAATACGAGATTTAGCAAAAGGAGCTCGGAATCGGCACTTTTGAAGTAAGTAAAGATACGACGATGTGAGAGCCACAACATACCAATAATCCAGAAACTCACGAAAAACCCCAAAAAGGAATGGAACTCGTTAATCAGAGCAGTGGCCAGCGAGGCATCGGTAGCTGAGCCGACGATAACTGGTGTGACCAAATCTAGAGCAAGGAGCGTGATTGCGAAAGCAAAGATTCCGTCGCTGAGTGCAAGAAGCCGTTCGAGACTTTTTTCTTTCCGCACTTCCTCGACTGGATCATTATCTTCAGGGCTGATTGCTTTGGTAGGTGGCTCTATTGTCGTCGCGAGATTCCCCTCTAGTTTTGACGACGATGGACGTTTTGATAAGCAGTGAGACGATCGCCAAGTTTGGGAATCAGTCATTTCCGTCTTTTCGCTGGAAGCGACACCTCTCTTTCAGAAGTTTAAGGCGTTATTCGTACTATTATCAGAGATGAAGATCGTGTATGCTCTTTATTTGAGGAATGTTCTTCCACAATAATTGATGGTGGTAAATTGTCCACAAATGAGGAGAATAGAACGTCCGCGACAGTTTTATCCAACGCTAGCATGAGCTCCGGTAATCATTTCTATCTCATCTCCACTCTTCTGCTCACAATTATCCTACCGGTGGCATGGATTATCGGAGATCTCTTATCGGTGAGGAATCTGGCTGCCTCATGGAGTCTAGTTGGACGATGGTTTCTCTTCTGGGGGGTAGGAATTCGGCTTTTTACTGCGGGACTTAGTCAAATCGCAAGACCGTCATTTACCCTACGATCTATTTTTCAGATAAAGAGCTTGGAAAGCGCGCCAATCGTCAGAGAATTAGGCTTTAGCAATCTAGGGATAGGCATTGCCGGAATAATTTCAGTCCTCCTAGTTCCTTGGCGAGTCCCGGCAGCATTTATCGCATGTGTTTTTCTGGGTGCTGCAGCCCTGCAACATGCGCTGAAAAAGCCAGCAAGCGGAAATGAATGGGTCGCTCTCGTTACGGACGCTATCATCTTTTTCGTTTTAGCGGGATTTCTCACGTTTTCGTTGGTCTGATCATCATGGAAGTTTCGAATTGACGCTCAGCCCCAGCCGAAACCTGAAAGTGGAGGAGGGATTTGTATTGGCTCCTCCTCCTTATTCTCGTTCTTTAGGATCGTCTCCCACACATAACTATTTTCCGTTTCCGGTGATCATTTGATTGTCATGAAAAGGAGGTGAATTTGAAAAATGACGACGACTCAAAACTTGAAAACTTACTCGAATTGGATGAGCAAAAGTTCTGGGCACCGTCGAAGACACCTTGGCTGGCTTGAAGGGAATGATGGCGGCTCACTCCTGACAGAGAGTAAGAAGTAAGCGACTGTTTCGTATCCAACTTGAACCGATTGAAAAAATCGTTCGGAGATTACAATCTCGCTCTCTGGTGACGGAATCATACTCGATATGCCGTCATCAATCGCGAAGCTTTCGGCGCTAGGCCCTTCTCGTTCCGAGGAGCACTTGTAATCTCGTCATTTCCTCGCGGATTCTTTCTCTCTCTAGCGCTTCAAATTCTGAGAGAGTGATGACTTTGTCCTTCCTTTTGTTTAGGATTGAGACGCCCGCGACAAGCTTAGTTGCAAGGGCGTTCGCTATCCTGGATACTCCTGCGTACGTCTTGAGGCTCGCGGTACTTTCTGGAAACTGCTGCTTTTCTTTTCGACCCGAAGGGGTGTTTACGTTCATAGGATAAGGTGTAGAAGAGAAAAACAGTTGGGAATTTTTCTCTCCGGAGAAGTCTTCTATTTCGAACCTGGAATAGTATTCAGGCTCGAAATCTCCTCTGAATCAAGTAATAATGGTTTCTTGCCCTTCGATATTCATCCAAGCCTGTCTCTGACCTTGTATAAGCAATCAGTCCCGTCTTTTCTTCTTTTTCGAATATCACGAGCAGGAATCGAGCGGGAACCACGACTAAAACTGATTTCTCACTTCTAAGCCATCCTTCCAAATCAAGAGGCCTCTCCTCCAATTACGTTATCAATAGGCTCGCGTGATGAAGGGGAACGAGCTAGGGCGCTCGTGTCCGAACCTTCTTCAAAGCCAGCGGACGAGGATTTTGAATTCAAGGCTGACAGGTCACGGGCGATTTTCGATAGCCTGGTGAAGGCCTTCGTCTTCGACTACATGACAAAGAGAATTGCCCGAAGCGACTCCGGCTGGAGGAGTTTAAGTGATATTGCCAAAGATCTAGGCGTCTCCACTTCGATTGTCTACGCAAAGAAGAGAGATCAGCTCAGCCCGCCTGTCTTAGAGCTCGTGCAGCGGGGTTTTGCAGAAAGCAGGTACTTCCAGCGAGAAAAAGGCAGGGGGGGAGAAGTGATGAGATTGCGGATCGTTTACGAAAACGAGCTGATCAAAGATTACGTGGAAAAGAAGATCAGGGGTGTTTCGCTTCAAAAAAAGATTGTGCCGAAAGTCGCTGAAGCTATCGAGATGGCGGCTGAAAGCGACGACCACAAGATTCCTAAAGTTGCCAACGATGAAAGTAATCGGCTGAGAATTGCTGTTCTGCCATTTGCAAATATCAGTCCTGATTCTGCTGACGAGTATTTCGCCGATGGCATGACAGAGGAGCTAATTTCTGCCGTCTCTTTGATCAATGGTTTGAGCGTTATTTCGCGTACTTCCGTGATGAGTTACAAGGAGTCGAGGAAACGCACCTATGACATTGGGAGAGAACTCAATGTAGGAACTCTGCTCGAAGGAAGTGTTCGAAAGGCTGGAAATCGGGTGCGAATTTCGGTTCAATTAATTGATGTGGATAGTGATGCGCATTTGTGGGTTCAGAACTATGATCGAAATCTCGAGGACATCTTTACTATCCAAAGTGATATTGCACAACGAGTCGCCCAGTCCTTAGAATCGCAACTCCTGCCCGGGAGAAAGCATCGCATAGAAAATGCAAACACAAGAAATGTCGACGCTCATTTGCTTTACCTGAAAGGACGGGACGCGTTTTTCAAATTCACAAGAGATGCATTCGAAACCTCGTTAGAATACTATGAGGAAGCCATACAGAAAGATCCACGTTACGCGCTGGCATATGCTGCAATGGCTGAAAGCTATTGGTTTATCGGCGAGTTCGAATATGTCGTCCCAGTAGAAGCATTTTCAAAAACAAAAGAATTCGCCAATAAAGCAATCTCATTTGACAATACAATGTCAGAAGCTCACATGGCTCTGGGATATTCACTAATGTCTGCAGACTGGAATTTTGATGCAGCAGAAAAGGAACTCCGTCGATCAATCGAATTGAATCCCAGTGCGTCGCGGCCGCACACGTATCTCGGTATATTTCTCGCTGCCACCAGTGAACGATTCGACGAAGCAGAAGCTGAGGTAAAGATTGCTTTAGATCTAGACCCCTTTTCTTCCTTTACTTGCCTCTTTGCTGGTACTTCCTATTACTACGCTCGGAACTACCACAGGGCGATCGAAATACTCGAAAGAGCTGTGAAACTGAATCCACTAAACGAATTGGCAGTTCACAATTTGGGAATATCTTGGGTACACAAGGGGGAGTTCCAAAAGGGGATCGAGGAAATGGAGAGGGCTGTCCGAATGGACGCCCCCAATATTAGTGCTATAGCAGAACTTGAACTAGCGTACGGTTATTGGAAAGCCGGGTACGAAAGCAAGCCAGCGGAGATCCTATCGTTCCTTCTTGATGGGATCGAAAAACATCCAAGCTGGGCTATGGCGATCGCCGGTGTTTACAGTTTCTTGGGTGAAAAAGAGAAAGCTTTCGATTGGCTCGAAAAAGCTTTCAAAGTGAGATCTGGTCATCTCCCTTACTCTAGATTGATGCCCGAGTTCGATAATATTCGGTCAGACCCGAGGTTTCTTGACTTATTCGTAAGAGTAGGGACGGTGAAAACTGTAGATGCAAAGGAGACCGTGTCGAATGCAACCTCCGTTTCTGCAAAATTAGATTCTAAAAGAATCGCAGTGCTTCCCTTCTCTAACATAAGCCCCGATCCCAAGGATGAATACTTTGCAGATGGGATGACTGAGGAACTCATATCGACCCTCTCTCGAGTTCGGGAGCTCAAGGTCATATCGCGTACCTCTGTCATGAGATACAAGCAGACCGAGAAGAGCCTCTCCGAAATTGCGAGCGAATTGAACGTCAACGCCATTCTTGAGGGAAGTGTCAGGAAGATGGGAGATGATCTGCGAATCACTGCACAGTTAATTGACGTCCAAAATGACGAACATCTTTGGTCTGAGGACTATGACAGGAAATTCGAGAACGTGTTCTCTTTACAAAGGGAAATAGCTCTGAAGGTGGTTGATTCCCTGAAGGTCTCCATTCTTGCAAAGGAAAATAGAGAGATGGGGAAGAAAACTACACGGAGTCTTGAAGCTTACACTCTCTACTTGAAGGCACGCCTCTACAGTTATCGAATGGCTCTAGATTCTTTCAACAAGGCGATTGAATATTGCCAGAAGGCCGTTGAAATTGATCCTAGTTTTGCCCAGGCGTACGCTGAAATTGCAAGATGCTATACATTGGGTGGCGCTACTGGGCTCATGCCGTCGGATGAAGCATTCGACAATGCCCGAAGATTTGCTGAGAAAGCAATTCTATTGGATGATTCTATTCCTGAATCTCATCTAGCGCTTGCGACAGAAATGCTCTATCTCAATTGGGACTTTGTCGGATCGGAGAGGGAATCCAGGCGAGCGCTCGAACTGAATCCCAGCTACGTGGGTGGCTATCTCGAGCTTTCTGATGTCCACTGTCTTACAAGGAGGTTTGAAGAAGCTTACGTGGAAACAAAGCGAGCACTGGAATTGGATCCGCTTTCTGCCAGTACTTGCACTCTTGCAGGTCTTTACTTTGTATTTGGTGGTTATTACAAAGAAACCATAGATGTTTTGAGGAACGCGATCGAACTTGAACCAAGCTCAGTTTTTGCACATGACAATTTAGGGTACGCGTACGTGGAGACTGGATTATACGAAACGGGGATCTCGGAAATAAAGAAAGGGATTGAACTTGCTGGCGATCACCCTGCTCCATTTCAGAAAAATGATCTTGCCTATGCTTACGCGAAAGCTGGAAAAAATACAGAAGTAAGGAAAATCTTGGATGAATTACTGGTTTCCAAGGAAAAGAATGAGGTACCGGATACTGTGATCGCAGGGGTGTACGTGAGTCTGTCCGAATTCGACCGTGCGCTGGAGTATCTCGAAAAAGCATACCAACACCATGAACCCTACTTAAACCAGATAAATGCTGACCGCTCGTTTGAGAAACTTCGACCCAATCCAAAGTTTCAAGCCTTGCTCAAAAAGATCGGATTCTAATAATCTGTACCTTCCTAATCTTGGAATGCGGTGTTCCAGAAATCAGCAAAGAACTCGAAGGCAACGAAGTCCGGCACCTGTCCACTTGATCGAATCAATTCAGTAAACCCATAATAGTCCTAATTCAGCTTTAACAAAAAGAGTCGCGCTCTTTGATTTGGAAGCAAAGTCTAACACTTCCAGTGAACCTACTAAGTCGGATTCCTCCAGGCAACGAATTTGAAATTGAAGGGCTTGGCTTGGGTGATAGGCTTCTTATAGTTTCGATACAGTTTTTGAACGCAGCTAGAGATGAGGGAAGGGAGATTCGTGAAGTAGAGAAACTTGTGTTGTACTACGTTGCTCTAAACCGGCTTCGATAGGATGCTTGGTGCAAGCGACGGTCGTGGCGTGGACTATTGCCATTTTTATTAAGGCGATGCGCTTCAAGCATTACTGTAAGGAAGGTTTCGTTGTAGAGTTAGTTTCAATTCAGTCGGACGACAGTTAGCTAGTGGGGACCGCTCAGCGGAGAGTACTTTTCCAAGCTGCGGGAACGGGACCCCGGTATACGACCTCCTTGGCTCCGATGAAATCCGAGAGCCGTTCGATAGTATCCCTGACCATGAATGGGATCTCTTTGTCATCGGGTACCCCAGGTTCTGCATGAATCGAATTGATCACGAGTTTCTCCTCCTTCTTGTCGAGTTGCGGGTCAATCCTGCCGATGAATCGATCTCCCCACAGAATCGGAAGCACGTATGTCCCAAATCTCCTCTTCTCTTTTGGCAGGAACTGTTCGCGGACATAGTCGAAACCGAACACTCGCGAATGTTGCCTGAGCATGTTGTCGAACGGGGGTAAGAGCGACATCCGCGGCTCCCACGTGCCTGTGCGAATCGACTCGAGGAACGGAACGTCCCAATCATGGATGTACCGCTTGTCCTTCCCTCCGAGCCCGTCTACGCTCATGGGGTGTATCACCGACTCCTCTTCCAGCCGGGTCATGGTTGCCTTCAGGTTTTGATAACGTCCCGGTGGGAAGTAGTAGCGTACCTCGCGGAGGACGGCCGTCCCCAGGCCCCGTATCGCCTTCTGAGCGGCCTCCCGCTCGAACTCTTCTTCAGACAACTCTTTCCTTACTGCCCAGTCGGGCAGGAAATCTTCGGAAAGACCCCAGAAGTTCTGGTTCCCCTCCCGGCCTACGACCATCACCTCACCACTCATGTGCATGTGGAAGAGCATGGTAGAAACATCGCTCCCACTGCTCCATCCGTCCTCGTTCCTCTTCGTCCGGACGTAGTCCCGGAACTCAGTGGATTTCAGAGGACCTTTCTCAAGCTCCCTGAGCATCCTCTTTCGCAGCTCATGGTGTTTTGAAAGAAATTGCCTGGCCCTCGGAATATGGTTCCCCCAGGACCTCGTCAGTGACTCTGGATATCTCTTCATCAGCGAGTGGTAGATGGGATAGTCCTCCGTGAGCACAAGGGAGGCGATAGGGATCCAGTGCAGGAGCACTCTTCTATCGTGCCACATCAACCTGTCAAGGTCGGAAGTCCTGAAGGCACCGAGCCTGCTCCAGAAGGAAATGATGTGCGATTGCGCGACCACGGTGACCGGGTCCCACTGCACATAGGGAAGGTCGCGAATAATGGAGACGATATCCTCTGCCGTTGGTCCCTTCGGAAGCCTCCCTACAAGGTGCTGCTTTGCGACCGCGAGCCGTCTGATCTCTCCCAAGCTGGCAGAGATGGTCTCGCCGCTCAATCAGGTCCGCCCCATGAGGCTCTGTCTAGTTGTCGGCAGCTTAAAGTTTGCTTGCTATAGGACATCCGGCTAAGATTTGAAAAAACCCAACGATCGACGAGGTGGAATCAGGATTTCTGGCGAAATGAAGACCTCAGATACGTTCCCTGCCACGCCACATTCGGAACTTGAATTTTAGCGGGTCGATTAAACTTAACAGTACCCTCGAAAAAAGAATCTGGTTTACAAAATAGTTGTGCAGTATGTCAAGACAGCTCCAAGCAAACCACTGGCTCTGTCAAAGCGCTGTTACCTTTCTGGGAACTTCGACAGCAAAGGTCGTAGACGATCTTTCTTCAGATCCTTCTGCACTGAGAGATGTCAGCCGAGTTGATTGCGCATTATACGGGAGCCAGCGACGGCTCTTCCGTTCCAATTACTGGGGAACGCCTAAAGGAAGTCGATCTCCGCTATGCAGATCTAATCTTCACTCATCTCCAAAAAAACGCCCAGAAGCTTCAAAGAAGGCGTATCGCTTTCTAGGTACGAATCGAATTTTATAGCTCGGTGGTAGGGAAAAACTCCTACCACTCTTATGCCATGCCTCTGAGAGCAAGGTTGCTTCTTTCGGTTCAGCTATTGCTCTTCGTCTTGGTCTTGTTACTCAGCCTAGCGTTCAATCCTGAAACAAATCGAACCAGCGTCATGGGCATTGTCACCCCGCTTGCAGCAGTCTCTGCGATAGCATCACAGTATGCCCTTCTTAGGCTGACCGTTCCGGGAGCTCCGTCAACAGCTGTAATGACGGGTAACACAACCAATCTGGTGCTATCGCTCCTCGACTCGCTTTCCCGAGGCGAACCCCTCATCAAAGCACCGAAAGAACAGCTGAAAAGGACGGTCGGGGCCTTAGGCGGTTTTTTTGCCGGATGCTTTGTCGGTGCACTTGCGGTATCGTGGATCGGGAACTGGGCTTGGCTGATGCCGGTGATTGTGTCCGTGGTTGCAATCTCGTTAGTATAAAGAAGTCTATTTTTTGGGTTTCCAATTGTTAGGACGGTCGTGTCAGATACTTGAGTGACCAATCTACGAATGTTCGAGACGTACTCATCGTCGTTCTTGCATTTGTGGCTGGTTTTGTGGATGCCCTAAGTATAATTGGGCTCGGCGGCGTCTTCGCATCAGTAATGACCGGAAATACGATTCTTCTCGGACTCGCTATCGCCAGGGCTGAGCCCCTCTCTGCAAGTCTGTCAGCCATCGCGATTGCAGCTTACGTTGGCAGTCTTGCAATAGGAATTGGTATCGCCGAGTCGAGCACAAAGCGTCCTGGAACGACATGGCCTCCCGAGGCGACGAAGATTTTTCTCTCCGAATTTTTGTTACTCCTAGGGCTCGCAATTACTGGAGTCTTTGTTAGACACGCCTCGACCTCGTCCCAGATGGATGTTCTCATCGCGTTGGCGGCGGCGTCAATGGGGATGCAAAGTGCGGGTTTCTATGCCCTTGGCGTTTCCAGCGTTGCCACTACTCGCCTCACTTCAACATATGAGAAGTTCGTAATAGATCTTTACCACTCGCGTCGCCCCCCCAACTCGACGACCCCAACCAAAGGGAAGAACGATACAACCCTGTTGGCTATTGTGGTGCTCGTCTACCTCTTAGCTGCGGTCGTAGGAGGACTGACAGAGATCCATTGGCTTTTGGATGCCACAATCATCCCGCCGATCATTGTGGGATTTGTGATCATAGTCGCCAGTACTCGCGTAGGTGGAACTTAGTTCTTTAGAGTTGAGTTTCTTCAGCTTCTTTCCGGCTATCTAACAAAACCAGGTAGACCCGCGAATTCCCAATTTTTTATAGCAAAATTGGTGCGGGGGTCCCATAATTCGCGCTTGGAATTTACTTGTAAATAGAATATATTGGAAAGAATTTGATTACTCGAGTCTTCCATTTCACAAGGTCACAACTTACTTTGGCCCAAAGACAAAACAAAAGTGGATCGTATCTCGGGCAGGATCGTTGCTTAAATGGGACGAACAACATTCAGGACAAAGACATCATCAATCGATGCCTGTCGTTACGGGTTGATTTAGCACCGTCGCTCGAGAATGACACAAGGGCTGCAGTGCACTGTGTTACCCTTTGATCTCTTTCTCGGCTCTGTTCACCCTTCCGAGGGAAGTCAGAGACATCAATGCGCGATAAAATGTGTACGCCAAAGCCAAGACTCCAAACGACGCGATCAGGGGACTGCTCAGTAACAAACCGCCCAAAACTGCAACGACGAAACTCAACAAGCCGAGCCCAAACCACTTGAGGTGTATCTTCATAGTCAAGTTTGAAGTTCTTCGAGCACCTATGATGATGGCGGCGGAAGAGTATCCAAACGTCGCGACAAACGCGACAAGGAATTCAATTACGACAATCAGTTCGGTCGTAGGATTTAAGATCAACGAGACCCAAGACGGAAGGCCCGGATTAAGGGGAGCGGTGCAGCCTGAACAGGGAGGCGGTGCCGTCAGAGGAATTTGGACAATGAGAAAGATGAGTCCCGCAAATAGCACCACGTAGGCAAGCTTCCTCACCTGTCTCCAATGGAGAGTATTCCTGTGGAAAAAGTCCATCTCTAGGGTGACATGGATCGTCTTATCGGCATACACGAAGGCAACGAGGATCGCCGCGAACAACAACTCAATCGAAATCCCCTCAACATTTTTCACCGAGCTCGCAAACAGCCCCGTAAACAACATCCACAATAGGACAACTATCATCAAACCGGCAAACCAAAAGGCCCGGCTCTTGTACGCCCGATCGACGAACTTCCGCCCCATTGATACCGATCTTGTGATGAGGAAGACGAAGGTGATTCCCGCAATTATGAAACATAGTTGGAGAATTATCAGCATGGCATCAACGGACATGTGGGGTAACCTCCATTCCGGTGGACGACACTGAGAACCTGAAGTAACCGTGAAACGGCGGCAAACCGAGCATCTTCTTTACGCGAAAGAGCGGAGTGATCGAGAGCCCCTCCTCGTAGAGCCTCATCTCTATTATCCCATCGAAGATCTGCTCCATGGTAGTCAGAACATTTGGAGTGTGCATGCCTTCTTCAGCGAGGGCAAAGGTGACGCAGTCCTGCTGTTTCAGATCAGACAGAAGCTGTGACCAGTAATTGTACATCGATTCTATTGAATTCAGTACGAGTAAAGGTGAGAGTACATCAGTTGCAATTCTGATTCGTCGATTTTTGTTTTGGTGTGCGGCCTGCTTGATGTTGACCGATATTGAAGTTGCATCTCTCAGGTCGAGTTTGGCACTTGATCCCGAGCTCGAAATCCATTCTGGAACTAGTTCCGCACCGACACCGACCCCCTTCATGTCCCTCAAGACATCTGAGATCGGGCGATGCGTCGCGTACAAGCAATAATCGCCCTGAATTAATCCAGATCTTACAAACCAATAGCAGAGTGCCTCCTTTCCGATTCCGGGGGGCCCTTCGACCAAGATCGCAGACCTGTCAGGATAACCGTCACTGCCTAGTAAGTTATCCAGTGAGGGAACTCCGGTCGAGACCAAAACCTGTGATGATCTTCTTCTTTTTCCGTAGTTGCCCGTCCATCGGCTGATGATAAATCTATGCCATCACTTTTGCCAGTTATCGGAAAGGCCCTAACCTATCCGCAACCCACCTCAAGAAACCTTTGATCGTTCAGAGATCTGGATGCTCAGGGTAGTCTTTGTCTTG
>JASHPQ010000234.1 GCA_030037995.1 Nitrososphaerales archaeon
TAAGGATTCATTCAAAAAAGCAACAAAGCTGATAAGGATTCAGACTTCTAAAGAATTTGTTACTTCACTGGAATCTCGTTAGTCCCGTAGATCTATTAAATCCCGGTAGATCGATCGTACGCTTGTAATCATGTCAATGCGATCGATTGGCGGACAGAGCTCGATTCTTGTTCCTCTGAGTGCCTAAAGCGCGTAACCCGCCTTAAATTCCAAGAGATCAGTCGCGCGGAGCGCATCAAGCGGATGCGACCGGATTGCCGACAAAGCTCAATTCATGTTCCTTCACGCCTAAGTGACATGAAAATGCCCTAAATCCATAGAGGTTTTCATGGGGAGCGTATCACAGGTAGATAATATAGAGACGACTACAGTTGTCTATTCCGAACCCCATGACGAGAAGAGGGAGAGCTGGAAGAGGAATAGACTGCTAGCTTTCACCCTATAAAACTTGACTCCAGTATTCGAGCGTACTTGCTCTTCGCGTCGATTTGTAAGCTCAGAGGGGTTACGCCTTATTCCATAATTCCAATCCGCTTGAGCAGGCTCTGATACCTCTGATCCAATCTAAGCGGGTCGAAAATGAAATCTCGTACTATTGAAGCGGCGTATGGGTTGTGCTCATCAATTGCTTTGTTAAGCCATTCGAACGCTTTTTCGTAATCTCCAAGGATGGTGTGGACGCCAGCTATTGCAACCGCATTCCTCTTGCTTGTAGTCCGCATCTCTTCTAATTCTTTGAGAATCCTCTTTACGTCATCAATCCGGCCTGCTTTCGCGTAGGCGTACGCGAGGTCGTTCTTAGAAGAGGCGTTCGATGGCTCGATTTGCGTTGCCTTCTCTAATAATGCGATTCCCTCCTCAACCTGTCCTTTCTGAACGAATGTCAATCCCAGATTGCCCATGGGAAACGGAGAGTTTGGACCAATCTCAAGAGCTCGGTTGTACATTTCTATTGCCTCATCATACTTGCGACTGTAGAGGTATATCGTGCCGTTTACCATGCATACAGTGACAGAGAGCGGGTCGAGTTCAAGTGCCTTCTTCGCCTCAGCGATTGCTTCCTCGTCGCGTCCTAGAGCTTCAAGACCCTGGGCTCGGAAGGCATGAGCTGTAGCCAAATTCGGCTCGAGTTCTGTCGCCCGTCTTAACTGATCCTCTGCCTCTAGGAATTTCCAGTCGTACAGCCTGAGAATCCTTCCAAGCGCCACGTGCCCCTCCGCTAATGAGTCGTCCAGCTTCAGTGCTTTCATAGCGTATGATTTCGCCTTCGAAAATCCCTCCTCCGAAGGAATTAGCTCAAAGAACCCAAGCAGGAGCCATGCATGGGCTAGATATGCAAAACAGGCCCCAAATTCAGGATCTAGGGCCGTTGCCTTTTCGTAGTATTCTATCGCTTTCATAAGTGATTCTTTGCTGAGTTTGCTGCCAGCAATTCGTCCCCTAAGCCATAATGTGTAAGCATCAAGATTAGATGTGGGTCTTGCACCGGAGCTCTTTGATTTCGTAAATTCTGTTTGAAGAGCATTGGCGACTTTCCGAGCTACGTCACTTTGAATAACAAAGACGTCTCGAAATTCTCTGTCGTAGCTTTCCACCCAGAGATGGCGATCTCGGACGGCATCAATCATCTGGACTGTCACTCTGAGTCTGTCTCCCGACTTTCGGACACTACCCTCGAGTATCGTGCCGACTTCAAGTTCTTTGGAGATTTCTCTCATCGGCTTTGCTGATTTCTTGTACTGCATAACAGACGTGCGAGAAATGACCTCGACTTGCTCAAGCTTCGATACCGTTGAGATAATTTCTTCTGTCATACCGTCTGCGAAGTACTCGTCGTTGGGATCCGGACTCATATTTGCGAATGGAAGAATGGCTATCCGATGATCATTTGGGACATCTGCGACTGTCCTAACCTTTTGCCAGGGAACGAGCACGCGGTACACCTCAATAGATTCACCAATGTTCTTTAGCTCTCTTTTGCCGAGGCTTGAAAATGGGAATTCGAACTTGTTCTTTATCTGACTGTAGACTTGCTCTGTGACGCAGATTCCACCTGGATCAGCTAGAGGTTCAATTCTCGAGGCAATGTTAACCGCATCTCCATACACGTCGTTTTCATCGTGAATGACATCACCAAGGTGTACTCCTATCCTTAATTCGAGTTTCTTGTCTGGTAGATGGCGAGCGTTCGTGTCGTGGAGCAGTTGCTGGATGCCATAGGCACACCGTACAGCCTCGAGTGCGCTTTCAAACTCCACAAGAAATGCATCCCCAATTGTCTTGATCTCCTTTCCATCGTGCTTTGCAAAAAGTGGCCTTACGAGCTTTCGATGCTCCTCGAGAAGCTCCATTGCAAGACTCTCGTCCCTCTGGGAGAGTGATGTGTAGCCCACAATATCCGTAAACATTATGGCGGCTAGTCTTCGCTGCCCCTTGAACAAGTCCTGCTGTGTATGCTCTCATCTATCGACGATAAATCCGTTGTGGGAGCTCAAGAGAATGATTTAGTAAATTCACTCTCGGTAGGTACTGTCTTGTTTGTAGGCTATATCCAGCAGACAAATAATAGTGAAAAACTATTACAGATGCACCTGAATATCCGGTGCCCACCATGGACAGGCCCGATAGATAGAGGAATACTCAAAGTTGGGAGTCAGAAATGCCCAATCGTTTCAAGAAAACCCTCCGCCTAGGATCCTCTTGAGCTTGTCCGAACCAAGGAAGAATGTGGAAAATCTCGCAGATTTCGTGGTAGGATGCATGAACCGGCGAGTAAAGAAGGACCAGAGGGACTATCTTCTATATTCTTCCGTCGTGATGTGCCTAAATTTGCAAAAGTCTCGGGAGATCGGTCGTGTAGAGCGAATCACGTGAATGCGATCGGATTGCCGACAAGCTCAATTCTTGCTCCTTTCAGCTCTTAAGGCGCGAAAATGCCCTAAATCCAGAGAGGTTTTTGACGGGGAGCGTATCACGCTGGACCGTGAGCCTGTAGCTACTCGCAATTTGGATTGTTCCGAGATGGTTCACGGGCTTGAAACTTGGAGGCTTCGGGAGGGAAAACAGTGCTTGATTACGATCGGATATGCGGAAAGACCTTGTTTCTGACCAGTTTCAAATTCTCAGGGTAGCCGGGTATGTTTTTGAATTTCACGTCGAGCATAGAACCAATTATTTCAGGATCTACAACGCTGGCGACCAGTTCGTTCACTCCGCCCGCGATGAAATCCTTCTCTATTTTTTCGACAACTTCATCCGGGGATCCTGACACCGAAAACTTGTCCTTTTAGCTGGTTACTATTTGACGGCTTTCAAATCGGTTTCATCCTTTCCTGTTTCTATTAGTATCCGAATTTCTATTACATTACTATGAAAGACTAAGTACTGCGATTGATACGACTCGTGGAATTAAGCACCCCGATTCTTGGATCGGGCTACTCCGGCTTTTTCCTAATCTCGGGACAAAGTAACGGTAGAAGGCCTCCAAAAGGCCGACGAGAAAGAAGTCTGATACATCACGCAGTCACATTAGAAAAACTGGTTCCCAAGCAACTTCACCTTATTAACATGAGAGGTTAGATCTGCCACGGGAATTGCAGAAGTTGAATTTCGTTTATACCAACAGCTGATAAAAAAAACCATTAAATAATTCGGGATTGTTTGCGTGAATCCATGAAGTCTTTTATGCATCGGACAACTTTGGTGACACTCCTTCTTCTCTGCATTTTCGTAGGAAGCACGCTCTATTCTGCATCCGGAAAAATGAGCGACGTGATCTCAGCCGATAATCTCGCATCATCCCGGGTAAATCCTGTTGCGCCCATAGTGCTCACCGATTTTTCAGCGGTTGGTTTCGCTCCCTCATCTCTTCCAGTTATTTTGACCGTCGCGGTTCCACTCAACAATCTAGATCTCCTCCAGTCCATGGAGGCCGCAATTTCAAATCCCCTTTCCACGCAATACCGGCATTTTCTGTCCCAGCAAACGATAGAGCAAATGTTCTTACCAGTATCACAGTATCAATCTGTTTTGAGCTACCTCACTAACGCGGGTTTTAAAATAGATAGTACGGCTGAGGACTCCATCATCATCGCAAGTGGTACTGCAGGTCTCCTCCAGTCATCACTCGGACTTTCGACGACGGTGTATTCGAACGGAACCGCGAGCTACTATTCTGCATCCGGTTCGCCAACTTTGCCGGGAATCTACGCTTATTCATCAAACGTTACCGGCCTCCTCATAAAATCTCCCGCAATCCAAGCTCAGACCAAGGCCATTGCCCTAGATTCTCAGGGCATTCCAAACGTAACATCATCTTCGGTAAGTTTCGAAGCAAAAAGCCTCCTCTCGGCTTACAACGCGTCGGGCCTTGTCTCATCTGGCTATGACGGCAAGGGGAAGACGATTGGGATTTACGAGGTTACGGGAGATCCGTACATCACCCAAGAACTCTCAGTATTCGATCAGGAAGAGGGACTGCCACCGCCTCCCGGCTTTAGCATCGTTCCCGTGGGGCCAAACAATCCAAACATAGGTGTTACGTACTTTGGAATTCCAGGCGAGGAAGCTCTCGACGTGGAAGTTTCGCACTCGATGGCACCGGGTGCGAATATTACGATTTACTCCTCCAATGATGCGATTCCAGAGGCGCCGGTGATTGCTCTCGTAGATCAGCAAAATTCCGTCAATGTATTCACCGAAAGCTACTCTTGGGAGGAAGACGATTATTCTTTCCTCGGCCCCTCATTCTTTGCATTTAACGCCTATCTCTCTGACCAATACTTCATGCTTGGATCCGCTGAAGGAATTTCCTTCATGGTAAGCTCAGGCGATGGAGGGGGGTCCGGTTATTCGGCTCAACCGTATGGGTCGCTGGATACCTACGCCGATTCCCCCTACGTAACCGCGATGGGCGGAACAACGACCTACTTTGACTACAATGGAT
>JASHPQ010000235.1 GCA_030037995.1 Nitrososphaerales archaeon
GGATAAGAGCCAAAAACAGCAATGATCCCTTGATCATCTGCCTGTTTCTTTTTGAAGGCCTCGATACTTGAAAACAAGGAACCGCGTCTCAATCTTCGTTTTGGTCTTCATCATCCTCAGCGCCGTTTTCGCATATTCCTCCACTATTCACCTCACCAATTCCGAGGCGCAGTCGCTGTCGAACGGGGTCGAGGGAATCAAGGCGACCACGATTGCCATATTCGAAAACAATGTCGAGATTGCGCTGCTTGAGTTCGTACCGGGCTTCGGGCCCGCTTTCGGGGCGTACACCTCCTATAACACTGGTCTAGCTACCGCGGCTCTGGCGCAGACGAACCCCAGCTCCGGACTCTCTGGCATCGAGCTGTTTCTCTTCTTGTTGCTCACTCCGATCTACTGGATGGAGTTCACGTGTTACTCCTTGGCGGTGGAGGAGAGCATCGCCCTAATCGTTTCGGCCAGGAATCGCGATTTCAAGACGTCCGAGTGGAAGTGGCTCGTTGGTTCGGTACTTTTCGTGGCGGCGCTTCTTTTTGTGTCCGCCGGCGTTGAAGTGGGGCTAATCAATTTCATAAAATAGTTCTTAATGTCGCTGGCCTTCTTTGAGTGACCATGTCCTGTTCGAGGTGCTGTTGAAGAGCTGCTTGTGCCCCGAGTACGGGATTCTGATCGAGTCAGAGTACTTGCAGTCTTGGCACTGTAACCCTAGAACAACCTCGTACCCAGCCGGTAAGTCGTTTACCCACACCTTTGCTAATTTGAGCAATCCGCCGCAATCGATGTCGGTCTCCTTCCATCTCTCTCCTGCGAGCTCCACCTTTTTCGAGTGGATGAGCGTTGGCACTCCGAAAAAAGCAAATGGATACCCCGCGACAGAGTACCCCGTTCTCCTCAACCCCCTCTCATGGGGAGGAGGGGCAAGCAATTTGTCTTTCTCCTTCTTCTGCATTCTGAGAAGACATTCATGGGGAAGCATAAAAAGGAGTCAGGGAAAATACAACCATCCTTGCAAAGGAGCAAAATCCGCTCGCATTGACAACCGAACACGATGAAAAAGAAAATGACTCCTCCTTAGAAAACGAGACCGGAAAGCTCAAACTGTCAGACAAGCTTTGGATCGCTGCGGTGATTGTTGCCTTCGCGATCGCGTTTCTCTTGATCGTTATTTATGATGTCATCTGAAAGGAAGATCTACCTCCTTTTTCTTTCTGGTTACATAGCAAAATGTCCACTCCCTCGAAGGATGACAATATCAATACGACCGATGGAAAAGTACTCTCAGGGCCGGCGTCGAAGCCGCCTCAGGCAGTAGACCTCAGATCGGTGATGCGATACTTTGCGAGTGCCGTCACAGTCGTAACGGGTGCTCTGGAGACGGGCGAGCTTTTTGGACTCACGGTGTCCGCATTCACCTCAGTATCACTGGAACCGCCTCTGGTCTTGATGTGTGTAAGGAATGAGAGTTCAGCGACGAAATTGTTCCAAAAGTCGATGAAGTACTGCGTCAATATTCTCGCGGAGGATCAGAGACCGATCGCCGAAAAATTTTCTCTCTCCGGAGAAGGCGGCCGATTTCAGAATCTCGACTATTACTTGGGAAGTGGAGGAAGCCCGATAATTCGCGATGCGATCGGGTACATCGACTGCAAGATCGTAGAAGTGATAGCGGGTGGGGATCACACCGTTTTCCTAGGAGAAGCCATCGACGTGTATGCGGAGGAGAAAAAGCCGCTTCTGTATCTCAACAGACGTTATGTAAAGCTGGAATAAAAGGGAAAATCCTAACTTCACAAAAGGCATAAAAGACGAGATACTATCTTCGTCTGTTTGAAAGCCGCGTTGAACACTCTCACCGCAATCCTTCTCTTTCTCCTCGGCTCTTTTGCCTTAATTATTGTATTCATCAAAACTCCCCCTATTCAATACTACACTGGTGGAGTAATCATCGGACTGTTTATCGCCGGTTTACTTTACGCATATACCAACTCTGTACTTCAAGGCAGGCGTATGGAGGAAAAGCTAAAGGAAGAGGAGCAAAAGGCGGCGTCCAGTACTCCTGCCCCTTCATCTCCAACGCCGCAGTCGAGCGCTTAGGCTTGCGCCTGCTCGACAAAGTTTTTGGCGCCCTGAAAGAGGTATTTGGAGTCGGATCCTAGAGAAATGAACCTATAGCCTAGTCTCTGCCACTTTTTAGCTTCCTCAGCCGAGGCCGCGAGGGTGCCTGGTATCTTGCCGAGCCTTTCGCAGATCTTCACCACCGATTGCATTGACTCCAGAACTTTTGGGTTCCCGCGATCCGTGACCAACCCAAGAGACATGGTGAGGTCGCTCGGCCCGACAAATACAATGTCCACGCCCTTAGTCGAGGCAATCGCTTCTGCGTTAGCAAGAGCCTGAGTAGTCTCTATCTGGACGCCGACCAGTACTTCATCGTTCGCGCTCGTTACGTACTCCTTCATGTTGTTTCCATATGCTGCCGCCCTAACTGGGCCGACGCCCCTCGAGCCCACCGGCGGATACTTGCTGAAATTCACGACTTTCTCAGCGTCTTGTGAAGTATTTACGAGCGGTACGAGAACCCCGTAAGCACCAATATCTAGAACGCGTTTTATCAGGTACTGATCGCTCTCACCGACCCTGACTAGCGGGACGATTTTGGTGTCGAGCACCGTGAGCATTATGTTCCTTGCGGCCTCGATAGAAAAGTAAGAGTGCTCTAGATCGAGGAGAAACCAATCGAACGGAAGTTGCTTCAGCGTGTCCGCCACGTCTGGACTTCCGATGGTGAGCCAGGTTCCAAGCGAGGTCTTACCACTGTACAGCTTCTCCTTTAGCTGATTTTTCAATTCCGATCACTCGTAAATTGGCGATTATAAAAAAAGTGCTTGAGAGCGTTGTGCGTCTCTAGGAAATAGAATGCTTGCGTAGAATGAAAATAACTTGAAGTGAGTATCGCAAGTGAGTCGCCGTTAAAGAGTGTAATGTTGCCCTCGGATCTAGGATTTAGTTGATTCGAATCATCGAGGAATCTGGTCTCTCCGCTAACTATTTTACAATCGAAGGAGCTTCAGACTCTGGTCAATTGAGCGACAATCTCGAGGCAAGGCGGCTCGCGGCGGTGATGTTCACCGACATGACCGGCTACACTGCACTGACTCAGCGGGATGAGTCCCTTGCATTGAGCCTGCTGGAGAAGCAGAACGGGATAGTGCTTCCGCTGATCCGTGCTTTTGGTGGAACACCAGTAAAAACGATAGGCGACGCGCACCTCGCCGAATTTGATAACACTCTCGCGGCTGTGCGGTGCGCCCTAGAAATCCAAAGGAAATTGCGGGAGTACAACTCCGCCACTTCCCCAGATCAAAACTTCACCCTGCGAATCGGCGTCCACGTGGGGGACGTGATTCACAAAGATAATGACGTCTTCGGCGATGCGGTGAACATTGCCGCGAGACTGCAACCTATCGCTGATCCGGGGGGAATATGCGTCTCGCAACAGGTGTACGATCAGATCCAAAACAAAGCGGAATTCAAGCTGGAGAGGCTCCCCGCCCACCAGCTTAAGAACGTGAGTACCCGCATGAACATTTACAAGGTGCTTGCCATGGACTCCGCGAAGATCGTTGCAGAGAGCAACATGCCCAAAGAGAGGGTAGCAGTCCTGCCTCTGTCCAATTTCAGCCCCAGCCAGCAGGACGAATATCTGGCAGACGGGATGACGGAGGAGCTGATCACCGCGATCTCTGCAGTGCAAGGTCTCAGGGTGATCGCCCGGACTTCGGTCATGCGATTCAAGAATGCAGGCGTGGATGTTGCAGAAATAGGCAGGACGCTGGGCGTCGGGACGATCTTGGAGGGAAGTTTTCGCAAAGCCGGGGAGCGAATACGTGTGACCGTCCAGCTCATCGATGCCAAGACAGAGGAGCACATCTGGGCCTCGAACTACGACGGGGACATGCAAGACATCTTTTCGATACAGACGGATATCGCAAACAAGGTCGCGCAGGCGCTGAAGGTAAAGCTTCTCGAGAAGGTTCCACCCTCCCAGAAGCCCGTCAATATCGAGGCTTACGAACTGTACCTCAAAGGGAGGAGCTACTGGAACCGGAGGACCGTGGAGGGCGTGACCCAAGCATTGAAGCTCTTCCGCCTCGCCGTGGAAAAAGATCCCCAGTTTGCAAAAGCGTATTCCGGGATCGCGGACTGCTATATGGTTGGTTTGATGCTCGACTTGTTCGAGAAAGAAGGCCAGAATGAAGCAGAAGCAGCGATTCGCAAGGCCTTGGAGCTGGACGAGGCCATAGCCGAGGCGCACGCCTCCCGTGGATTGCTCCTCACTAACAAGTTTCAGTATGCGGAAGCCGGAGAGGAATTCAGGAGAGCCCTGGCGCTGAACCAAAGCTATGCCTCCGCCCACCACTGGTATGCGATGGCTCTCGCCGACATGGGGCGATTGGACGAAGCTATAGCGCAGGCGACTCTAGCGTCCCAGTCAGACCCACTTTCCGCGCCCCCGAGTAACGTGTTGGGAACCATGTACATTTGGGCGAGGGACTACGACAAAGCGTTAGAGATCTTCAGCGATATTCTGAAAAGGGAACCGGACTTTCACCCCACCAGAAGGAACCGATCTATGGTCTACCTTCTCAAAGGGATGGAAGCAGAATCTATGAAGGACCTGGAGCGTGGCCTTGAGGGTACCGATGATTTCCATAGAAATAGCGATTTCGCTTTACATATGGCATGGCTTGGACGTAATGAAGAGGCGCTCAAGTACTTTGAACAAGCTGAGAAATTCGCCCGCTCGGAAAAGTTGTTGCTTGGCGCGCGTATCGACTTTTATGCCGTATCAGGAGATGCGGATGCCTTCTTTAGGTTGGCCGGTCAGGCCATGGAACTGAGATATCTCACTCCCCAAGAACTTCGTTACGGCCCCTGGCTCGACAAAGTGCGCGGCGATCCCAGGTACTTGGATCTGTTAAAGAGACTCCCCGCCTGAGGTATTGGCGGTTTCTCTGAAACTATGCCCTAAATTATTTCAATTCTATCTTGACCTTGGATAACGATTAAACGCTCTTTTTCCACTAACGTCCAACCAAGGGCTCAGTAGTCTTGATCTTCGCGCCGTCAAAAATAGAGGTAACTTCGCTTGCCTCTCTGAACCAGCTCTCGGGCGCGGGCGCTCCCCAAAAGGTCTGCCGCCGCGGGTCGCCGAGCTTCCACCTGATTGGTTTCCAGTCAGGATCGGCGCTGAGATAATCTCCCGTGTAGAGTTCGATTCTGTGGCCATCAGGATCTCTAAGGTAGAGGAAGAACGCATTGGAGATGCCGTGTCTTCCCGGGCCGCGTTCCATGGATTTGAGATATCCCTTTGAGGCAAGAAGATCGGCGGTCTGGAGGATGGAGTATTGGTCGGGAACGAAAAAACCCGTGTGGTGAACTCTGGGCCCATCGCCACTCATCAGGGCAACGTCGTGCACCGTGGGCTTTCGCTTGAGCCAGATCGCCCACAGCTTCGGGGCTTCATCCTCTGTTTCGGTGTACTCCGTGCACTGGAAGCCGAGTTCTCTCTGGTACCAGTCCGCACCAGCTCTAACATCTGGGACGAACATATTGATGTGGTCGATTCTCATTATCCTTGCACCGCGATGTCGATCGAAACTCTGCCACAACCACTCGGACTCTTCCATCTCGTAAAAAAATTCCACCGGGAAACCCAGCGGATCCTGAAACCGGAGAGCCCTCCCCTGTCCCCGCTCCAGAGAGTTAGGTTTTAGCCACTCAAATTGGAGATGTCTAACGTCAAGCATTTTTGCAATCAGGTCGAGATCTGCTTCAGCTCTCACCCGGAAGGAGATGTGCCCCACGGAGGGCTCGGCCGACTCCGTCAGAACTAGGCAGTGGTGAAAGCGATCCTCCACGCCGCGAAGGTAGAGCTGTTTCCCCGTCGACTCTGTTTCTATCAGGCCCAGCGTCTTTACGTAGAACTCGCGTGATCTTTCAAGGTTCGTCACATGGTATTCAATGTGCGCCGTTCGTACAATGTCAAAAGCACCGGTCATTCTTTGTGTCCGTCCTCCTCCTCATAATGGAGGAGCTTTTTGACACGATCCTTGTACGGCTGCTTGTCGTACCAGTTAAAGAGATTGCCCGCCATGCGTACGGGGTCTCCAAAGAAGAACCGTTCATAGAGCTCCTGCCGAGAGCCGAAAGAACTGCCGGCGATATCCCACGCGAGCCTGAAGAGACGAATTCTTTCCTCGGAGGAGGTGTTCTTCGCTTGATAGTATTTGTCAATATCCCCGCGTAACTCGCTCCACATGTCTTTCTCGATCGGAAGAGCCATTAGCCCGCTCGCGGAGAGCTGCTGGATTACCGCCCGCAGCCCGGGATAGAGACGCGGGAACAAGTTCCTCCCGGCATTCAGCGGCTTGAAATCCGGGGTCATTACTCCCCACTGGTTGAGCTCGGCATCGGCCTCGCTCGCCCTAACCATGGCCCTGAGCGATTCCAGGAGGATGATTACCTTCGCGATCTTTTCCTGCACGTGCTGAAATTCGTTTATGCCGATCGTGTCCCCGATCGTGGAGATCACCCCGAGGATAAATTCCGTCTTCGCGACATTCTTGACCATGGCCTGATGCGCCATGTGAACAATCCCACCAGTCACTTCTTGAAGCGTGTTGGCGATGTCCACGTCCTCCAGAAAGAACATACGTTCCCATGGGACCAGCACGTCATCGAAGATCACTACAGCGTCCTGCTCGTCAAACCTGGACGCCAGAGGATGATCAAAACGGGACTCTTCAGCAAAAGACTCCCGGCAGATGAATTTGAGTCCCTTCGTCTGGGTCGGGATCCCAAAGCCGAAGGAATACGGCAGATCCTCGCTCGTCCCTCGAATCACGGTCGACGGAAAGACCATTATCTCGTCTGCCAGCGGAAGAGTGGCGAGCATCCTCGCACCCCGGATGACCACTCCTTCGTCATTTTTGTCTTCTATGCGAGCGGCAAGAAAGGGATCCGACTGCTTGCTGGGCCCCACACTCCGGTTCGCTTGTGGGTGAATGAGCGTGTGGGTGAGCAAAAGGTCGTTTTCTCGAACAAACTCATAGTATTTCCTCACGTTCTCCCCAAAGCGAGGATCCTTTCTGCCAAAGAACTTGGAGGCCGAGGCGAGAGCCATCAAGTCGCTGTTGAGATAATCGGGTGTCCTGCCCAGCATGCCGCCGGAGTAGTCAGCCCAGGTTTTCATCATCTTATGCCGTTTCTCCAGATCCTCCCGAGACTTTGGCTCCAGGAAGCTCAAGCCGACTCTTTCTCCCGAAGATGGTGATACGTATGTCATCTGGTTTGCAAGTTCAGGATCGTGCTGCATGTCATACAGGTGCGCGATGGATTGCGCGATCGCCCTAAATTGTGGATGTCTGCTGACGTTTCTGGTGATTTTTTCTCCCGCAATCCAGACCTCTCTCTGACCAGAGTCAAGCTTCCTGAGATAATCGCTGCCGGTCCTCGCTCCCATTTCCCAAACCACTTCCAGAACTCTTCTAGACTCGGTCCCCATTTTTCCTTTTTTCAGCCACAACCGTGCTTACGAGCTTTCCGAGCCTATCAATTTCGATTTCCACTCTGTCCCCGGGGTAAATCGGGGAGATTCCCTTCGGAGTTCCCGTGAGAATCATGTCACCAGGGAGGAGCGTCATGAAATCCGAGAGGTATTCAACGAGATCGGGAACCGAACGCATCAAGTCTGCCGTGCTTCCGTCTTGACGAACCTCCCCGTTAACATACGTTCTGATTCTGAGGTTTGAAACGTCGCCAGCTTCTTCGGGAGTGACGACGTACGGCCCACAGGGGCAGAAGGTGTCGAACCCCTTCGCTTTAACTGGAGGGCGGAAAGTGTTCGTTATGAAGTCCCGAACAGTCACATCGTTGGCAATCGTAAACCCCTTCACATACTCCATCGCACGGTCGGCCTCCACCCTCCGGGCGGGCACTCCAATGACCACACACAACTCCCCTTCGTAGTGCACGTACTTCGCTCCCTCTGGATAAACGATTTCGCAGTTATTTCCGATCAGTGAGCTCGGAGGTTTCAGAAAGATCACGGGATCCTCGGAGACATCCAATCCGAGCTCGTTTGCGTGATCTCGGTAGTTTAACACCAAGCCGACTATCTTGCTAGGAGCCGACGGAGGCAGCCAAACCACTTCTCCGAGCGGATAGGATTTTCCGGCAGAATCAGTCAGTTGCCCGTTTTCCTCCTTGCCCTCGATGTTCTTTCCAGAGTGATTGAACCTTACAAACCGCAAAGTTTCATCTCTAACGGTGTGAGAAGTACGCTTTCCTTGGCTAGAATTAACTTCCGCCTCCTCTTATCAAAGTATTTGGAAATGTCTGGAAGACTTGATAGATTGCCCGAAGTCCAGGCAAGAGAGAACAGCGTTGGAGGGATAGATCTGTGCCGAGATAGGACCGTAGTTGAATCCTTTTTGCCTAGAAAAAGTACAGCCCGCGGCCGAACTATTTCTAGTGCCAGCCCGACAGTTTCATCGCGGCGACCACTTTATTGACCGCGAGAACCAGCGCTGCCCGCCTAAGATCAATTCCGTCTTTTTCGGCAAGCGTCACTACCTCGTTGAAGGCGTGCACCATCTTGTGTTCCAGTCTGTTGTTAACTTCCTCCTCCGTCCAGTGATCGCGGTTCAGGTTCTGGACCCATTCAAAGTAAGAGACGAGCACTCCGCCGGAGTTTGCGAGAATGTCCGGCACAAGACGAATACCCCGCCGCTCCATTATCTTGTCAGCCATAGGCGTGGTGGGCCCGTTCGCAGCCTCGATCACAATCTTGGCCTTCACCTTTTGGGCATTATTTTCCGTGATCTGGTTTTCTAGAGCAGCAGGAATCAACAGATCAGCTTCAGTCTCGATCACTTGTTCGTTTGAAATCTGATCCACGTTGGGAATGAGGCTTACGGAACCCAGCTTGTTCGAGGCCTCGAGCAACGTGGAAAAGGACTGCTCGAAGTATTTTCTGGGACCCTTGGGTCTCGCCCCTCCCACGACATCGCTGATCGCAACGATTTTCGCTCCCATCTCCATGAGCGATTTAACAGTGTTCGATCCAACATTTCCGAACCCCTGTACCGCCACCGATACGTCTTTCATGTCGGAGTGCAGGTATTTCTTAACAGCTTCCCGGGCGCAAATGGCAACTCCTCTTCCGGTAGCCGCTGCTCTGCCCTCCGAGCCGCCGATCTCGATTGGTTTTCCTGTAACTACCGCCGGTACGTTATGACCGTGCAATCTCGAGTACTCATTCATCATCCACGCCATCGTCTGCGGGTTGGTATTCAGGTCGGGCGCGGGGATGTCGATTTCCGGGCCAATATCGCGCTCAAGCGCCGACACGTACTTTCTAGTTAGTCGCTCCAGGTCGTCGTTGCTCAGCCGTTTCGGATCCACCGCTACACCCCCCTTCGCTCCTCCGAAGGGGATGTCTATGACCGCCGCTTTCCAGGTCATCCACATTGCCAGCGCCTTGACCTCGCTGAGAGTGACGCTCGGATGGTACCTTATGCCGCCTTTGTATGGGCCCCTAGCGTTGTTGTGCTGCACACGGTAGCCGGTGAAGGTGACGGAAGTACCATCGCCAAGCTTCAAGGGGAGGGCAACAATTACTTCCCTGCGGGGACTCTTCAACATTTCATAATACTCGTTATCTATCGTTATGAGGTCAGTGATGGAGGCGAGCTGCGTGAGGGCGTTGTTGAAAGGATCCTCGGCTTCCAATCGTATTCGTAAATTTATTTGGTTCAAATTACCTATTTAAAATAGGAAGAACTGCCGCTACTAATCTACATCTGCAAGTCTCAAATAGAAACGAATTTCCTGAACGAGACTAGTTTGAAAAATTCAAAGTGAATCACTTGCATGCCTAGTTATACGATCGCGTGTCAACTAAGAAGACTTCTCTCCAGTGCTATTTTTCTCATCCCCTGATTCTTTTTTGTATTTGAGATCTCTCTCGTTTCGAAACACGCTTCTTGCTCGAAATACCGGATTGTTTAGGATCGAAGAGTAAAGCTCGGCGGCTCTTTGCTGGAGGATGCTCCTTGGGTCGAGATTCTTGTTTATCTCTTTCATGATATCTTGGAGTTCCTCGCGATCACTTTCAAGCTGCGTCGTGAACTCTTCGTCAGAAATCCCGCCCTCCTCATGAAGCCTCTCAAGCGACTCTATTCCAGATGCCGATTTAGAGAGTCTCGCATTGAGACTTTCAACGCTGGGTACTTGTTCCCCTGGGTAGCTTCTCCTTATGTAGCGATACAGTAACGCGGCCTGGACGCTAATTGAAATGAAAGCCACGCCCAAAACGAGTGTAGTCAACTCGGATTTGTCAGCCAATGAAATCGCGGTGGCGGGAATTGAGACTGCGAGGGCAATGGAGAGGGCTCCCCGCATTCCGCCCAGCATGCTCACATTCCTCCACCTTAACGGGATCTTTTCACCGAGCCTGTCAAAGACTGTGAGGATGGGATAAACAGAAGCCGCCCTAGCCGCAGTGACCGCCAAGTACGCCAGTACTATTGAACCGATGGATGCGGCCAAGCGGAATATGTCGGTGCTGAATCCGATGAAGAGAAACGCTATCGAATTCCCGAGGAAAGCGGCGACCTCCCAGAAGAGATTGATCGTCTCCTTGGTTGAGGGACCGATGGTCGATCTGATCGTAAAGTTACCAAAGTACAATCCAACTATCGCAACTGCAATAAGACCCGAGACTCCAAACGAGGATGCAAGAGCATAAGATCCATAAACCGCTGAAATAGTCAGGATGGTCTGACTCAATTTATCAGACAGGAGGCTTGCGAGCACCTCGGCGAGGAACGCAACAACCAGTCCGACCAGCACTCCACCGGCGAAAAGAATGGCAAATTGCGACGTGGCAGATAATAGCGAGACCTTCCCGAAGGTAGCCGAGGCCTCCAATATGATCGTAAAGACGCCGATGCCAGTTGCGTCGTTGAAGGCGGCTTCAGTATCCATCAGAGTAGAAAGCTTCGAGGGCACCTTTGCATTCCGGAAGACTTCGAGCACCGTCGCAACATCCGTGGGCGATATAATCGCTGCAAACAAAAACGAGACGAGGTACGGGAGGTTTGCAATTTTCCAAAGTATGAGGCCCACGATGAATGTCGAGATCACCACCCCGATCGTAGCAAGAATGATGGCCGGCTTAACCACGGCACGCAGATCGCTAGACTTTACATGGATCATAGCCTCGAACAAAAGCGGCGGAACCACGATCCCCACGAAGAGTCCTCCCTCCTCTCCTCCCGACAAGCCCGCAAAGAAAGTGCTCATCTGCGAAACGACTTGTTGTATCATCCCGTGACCGAGGAGTGAGAGACCCGACGCCGCGGCAATAGTTATTCCAAGAATTACCAAGACCAGAGTGTACGGTACCTTAGCTCGATGAGAGATGATTGAAGCAACGAGCATTAGCGCAAGGAAGGCCGCCACCAGAGCTTCGACAGAAAACATGGCTTGCTGGACGCGAACCTCCGGGTGCCGGGTTGAAATAAATTCCGACGAAGAACTCGAGAGTGTTGATCGCTCTTAGGGCAAGAGGTAAAATTGCTACTTTGGGGTTACTTCCACTACTGAGGATAGCTCAAACCAATCATCGAGGACCTCTTTCGAGGCGGGCCCATAATATTTTCCATAAAGCGCTCGCATGCCTGCCTCTCGTTCAGGACTACCCATCGGAGCGATTTTGCCTTCTCCTGTCAGATCCTCCTTTCCGATCTTCATTTTCACATTGCTGTATTTTAGAAGGTTCTTAATCCAATCAGTGTGCTTCCCCTCGTGGCTGAGATAGATCTTTCCGTTGGAAAGAGCGAACCACAATTCGACGACGTGTTCCTTTCCGGATCTTCTTCCTTTTGTTGTGAGAAAGACGAATTTCTCATTCTTGAGAGTCTCCGATTCCTTCAAACTAGAACCTCCACTAATCCTGGAAGTCGTGCGATAAGGTTCTGTTTAAGTCTTCGTCAGACATATCATTAGTGCAGTGGTCCGGCTACAATCATTCAATTTGGAAGCATCGACTTTCGGCAAAATACTCTTTCTTTACGGGATTCCCGTACCTTTGCTACACTTGCTTCCCCCTCTATCAGATCGGAGGAGCCTCGAGGGCTGAACAAGCGCGACTGAACATTTTAGATATCGTATTTAACAGTCTGTTTTTAATTGGAACATTCAGGTAAAGACGAAGAATGGAGAAGATACGAGTCGGAATAGCCGGTGCAGGTTTCGCTGCGAGGTTCCATATTGAGTCTTACAGGAGGGTATATCGAGTTCCAGTAGAAGTGGTTGGTCTATCGTCTCCTACTAAAGAGAGGAGGGAGAGACTTGCTTCCGAACAGGGAGTACAATCATATGATTCGTTGCAACAAATGATCAAGAGCGTCGATTTAATTGACATTTGTGTTCCTGGTTATGCTCACGAAAAAGTGGCTATTGAAGCGCTCGACGCCGGGTGTCATGTCATAATTGAGAAGCCGTTTACCGGATATTATGGTGATGGATCGAGAGAATTTCGAGGAAACAAGTTCTCCAAGGAAGCTATGCTGAAGGAAGCCCTCAGAAGTGCCGAAAGAATAGACGCTGCCGCCAAAAAATCTCATACCAAAGTAATGTATGCTGAAAATTGGGTGTACTCTCCATCGATCCAGAAGGAGATTGAGATACTGCGATCTACGAAGGGTCAAATTCTGTGGATGATTGGAGAAGAATCTCACAGTGGATCGCACTCTGATAGTTATGGTAATTGGTCATTGTCTGGTGGTGGCTCACTGGTGGGGAAGGCCTGTCATCCGTTGACCGCGATACTTTACTTGAAAAATCAAGAAGGATTTTTGAGAAACGGAAAAGGGATTGGCCCCGAATCAGTAAGTTCTAACGTGCACGAGATAACGCGACTTCCTTCTTTCCGTGACGAAGGTTTCTTGCGCACTAGATACGATGATGTGGAAGATTATGCCCAGCTGCACATTACTTTTACAGATGGAACGGTTGCGGACGTATTTTCCTCGGAGCTCGTCTTAGGCGGGGTTCACAGCTGGCTTGAAGTTTTTGCTAATAATCATAGGACGAGGTGCAGATTGAGCCCAGTCGAGGGATTGAGCACGTTCAATCCAAAGGAAGAGTTGCTTCGGGACGTGTACGTGATGGAGAAGATTGGTTCTAAACAAGGCTGGAGCAGTCCTGCACTTGACGAAAACTGGCTGAATGGCTACTACCAGGAGATTCAGGACTTTATGGAATCTGTTTACTACGGACGTGACGCGCAGTCAGGTCTTGAGCTCGGGAGAGAATGTGTGAAAGTGATGTACAGCGCTTACGTCTCTGCAGAACGCGGAGGAGAAAAAGTCCGGCTCTCCAGTTAATCTAACTGGTTCGAAAGCATAACTCGCATGTTCTATTTATTCTCAATAGCTCTAAATAGTAACACTTACTCCTGTCGTTCCTTGCTTGTCTGAAAATCCTTCTCTTCCTCCCCTATCCACTCGCATCATTGTCCGCCAATTCAACGGCCGCACACTCCTCTGCGTCGTGAAAGAGATCGATCGTTACTCCTTGAAACTTAACAAGGTCTACCTCCTCGAAGTCGTCGGGCTGAGGGGTGCCTCCCATCCGATCTACGACGTCAAACGCAAGCTAGCTACTCTCGAAATCCCCATCGATTCTGTTGTTCACTGGGAGCTAGCTCCAAGTGACCTGGGTACTTCTTAATTTAAAGTCGTTAGAAATCTAGAATTTCTGATCCAAGGGTAGATCGAGATACAATACAAGTGGACTGTGCTCACTGTTACCACCATTGGAGTCCTGATGAGTGGAATCGACGGCAGAATAGTCGTGATTGGTCTCCCGACGGTCGCGGCGGCGCTCCACGCCGATGCCGAACAAGCCATATGGTTTACTCAATCCTACACAATTGGCAGCACGATTGCCCTACTTTTCATTGGGAGGGTCAGTGACCTGTTTGGGCGCGTCAAAGTATACTCTATGGGCTTCACGATTTTCACGATCGGCTCTCTGCTCACAGCGTCTTCGGGCGAGCCCAACGCTTTCATCGCGGCAAGAATCTTCCAAGGGCTTGGATCTGCTGCGCTCTTTGCGAACAGCGCTGCAATCATCACTGACGCCTTTCCTCACAATCAGTTGGGCACGGCGCTTGGAATCAACCAGATCGCTTTTCGTGTAGGCTCGGTCGCGGGCCTCACATTGAGCGGGTTGATCCTGGCGGTTCTCGACTGGAGATATCTCTTCTTCATCAACATCCCGGTTGGTGTATTCGGAACGATCTGGGCGTTCAGAAGGTTGCACGAGGTGGGTAAATCTGAGGGGAGAGCATCATGGGACTGGCCGGGCTTTCTAAGTTTCACTATCTTCATTACTTCTTTGCTCCTCACTCTCACTTTTGCCGCATATGGTTTCGTCGACTATCTGGTTGTGGCAGCTTTCGGTATCACGACCGTTGTCTCATTTGTATTGTTCGTGTATCTCGAGCGTCGCCGAAAAAATCCTCTCCTCGACTTGAGTCTCCTCGGGATAAGAGAGTTCTCGGGAGGCTCAGTAGCCCAGATGATCAGCGCCGTGGCAACTGGCGCGTTCATTCTGGTAATCAGCTTGTACCTGCAACTGGTGCTGGGGCTCTCGCCTCTCAAAGCGGGGCTAGCACTCTTGCCGTTCGATCTTGGCTTTATTCTCACGGGCCCAATGAGTGGGAGATTTTCCGACAAATACGGCGTTTTGCCTTTCACAACGTCCGGCTTGGCGGTGACCAGTGTTGCCTTGTTTCTCTTCTCGGGAGCAACTGTGAACACAGCTTATCTTTACATCGCTGTTCTTTTGATTTTAGCCGGTGCAGGTGCCGGTCTATTCTCCTCGCCCAATATCAGCTCAATCATGGGGTCGGTTCCTGCCGAGAGGCGCGGTGTCGCATCTGCGCTTAGAGGGACTTTTTACAATATCGGATTCACTTTGAGCTTCAATGTTGCGATTCTGTTGATGGAGCTCAAAGTACCGTATTCTCTAATAAGTAACATGATATCGTCATTGAACCCCGTTGCCCTAAGTCTGTCAGACCGGGCCTCATTCTCCGGGGGCCTCCACATAGTCTATCTGGTTCTCGGTATTGTCAATACGACGGCTATCATCCCTTCACTTCTACGTAGAACAGGAAAAGCCGTAATCTTTCCTCGGAAGGATGCGGAAGAGAGTTCAAACGAAGACTGGCATGTTTGATGCAAACAAGGATCGACAGTTTAGCCGTTTGTTGTATTCTGACTGACAATAAAGTTTGAGTAAACAGATGGATATTGGTGGATGAGTATCAGGTTCAACTGAAGCACATCAACGAACGGGGTTCCAAAGATCCAGTAAGTGCCTTGCTCGTTGTTGTCAATGATCTGTGTTAGGGCAGATGGAGAAATGCCAGTCGCGTTGCTTATTCTTGGAATCTGTGAGGTAGCGTTACCGATATTAATATCTGGGTCCACGCCAGATGCCGACGCAGTTAGTGGGTTGCTTTCGTTTCTCGCCCAAAAGAAAACCGGAGAAGTGAAGCCGTTGTCTACCAGATACGATCCGACATTCTTGCCGTTCAGTTGAGCTAGGTCGCCATTTGCCTGATAGGGCATTGTTACCTGAGCAATTCCTGTAATCAGTAACGGAAAGAAAACTCCACCTATTAGTAAAGAGATAATGCCTATCCCGATTAGTGGCCTTAGATGTTTTTTCCACACCTTTGATGATTGCTGTTTGTCTTTTGCTTTTTCTTGGTTGCTCATTTTTCGTTCTCGGCTCCTAAAAATGAAAGATCAGTTGGATCAGGTAGTCAATCGCCTTGATGCCAATGAAAGGAGCTATTACCCCGCCGATGCCATAGATGAAGATGTTCTTGAGGAATATGTGCATAGTACTCGTTGGTTTGAAAGTGACTCCACGCATCGCCAATGGAATGAGCAGCGGGATTATTATTGCGTTGAAGATCAGAGCAGAGAGGACTGCACTATGAATCCCCAAATGCAGAATGTTCAGTGCTTGAAGGGCGGGTACGGCCGCAAACATTACTGGCACTATTGCGAAGTATTTTGCCACGTCGTTGGCAATGCTGAACGCCGTTACGGCGCCCCTAGTCATGAGCAGCTGTTTTCCAAGCATCACGACGTCTATGATCTTCGCGGGGTTAGATTCCATGTCGACCATGTTGGCTGCTTCCTTCGCCGCTTGGGTGCCTGAATTCATTGCAAGCCCAACATCTGCGATCGCCAGGGCAGGGGCATCGTTTGTGCCGTCCCCGATCATTGCAACTATCCTTGACTCGTCCTGCTCGCGGAGTACAATCTCATGCTTATCTTCGGGCTTCGCCTGCGGGACGAATTCCTCGATGCCGACTTCGTTTGCGATACTCTTGGCTGTTAATGGCTGATCACCTGTGATCATCACCGGCCTTATCCCCATCGCCTTAATCCCGAGAATCTTCTCCTTGATTTCCGGTTTTAGGACGTCCTTGAGCCGGATGATACCAATTACGTATCTATTTCTAGCGATTACGATTGGAGTATCTCCTTCAAGTGATATGTCGTCGATCTTCTCTTGATACAACGAGGGAATAGAGAGAGCGATTTTTCTGATGGAATCGGGTGCCCCCTTTATGATCTCCAGCTCGCCTGGTAATTTTTCTTTCTGGGAAGCTACGTCATAGTCGACAAATTCCGCGAACGCCTCGTCCGCGTATTTTCTTCGGTATCTACCTATTCTGGAATCTCCACCGCCCTTCGGTAACATGAAGCTCGTACCACTCTTTAGCTTCACTCCGCTGGTTCTCGTCGTAGCGGAAAATTCGTAAACTTCTGCTGCGTCAAGCGAGTTCATCTCTCTGGGAATGAATCCTCGCTCATACGCAAGCCGAATGATGCTTCTTCCCTCGGGAGTGTCGTCATGCCAAGAAGAGAGAAAAGCTGCTTCACCAACGTCCTTTTCCGTGTAATTGTCGAACGGGATGAATTCAATTGCTTGCCTGTTACCCACCGTGATGGTTCCGGTCTTGTCGAGAAGAATCGTGTCCGTATCCC
>JASHPQ010000236.1 GCA_030037995.1 Nitrososphaerales archaeon
AACTCCATGATGCTCTCAAGACCGGCGGCCTACCCCAAAAAGAGGCCTCGCTGATCCGCGACTATACACAGTGCGAGCGCTGCTCGTACATCGAGCGGTGCAACCCATTTCTCATAGAGACGATCCCCAGAAATTCCACGATTGCCCTATTCGATTTGGACAGCACTGTGCTCGACACTGCCCCGAAAAGGCGGGTCGTCATGCAGGAGCTGGGTCTTTCAGCTTCCGCGAGGTTCTCAGACATTCATGACGAGGAGATGAAGAAAAAGTATTGGCAGCTCCTTGACAGTCCCCGGTTCGTCGAGCACGACACGGTTATCGAACTGGGCCGGCAAAAGGTCTACGAACAGCAGAAACTCGGGCATGTCCCCGTCGGCATATCGTCGTCACGGCGAGATCACCTGCTCGAAGCAACGAGAGCGAGGCTGGCAAATCTGGAGGTACCTATTTTCCACCTCATACTGCGAGAGCCCGGAAACTACGACATGGACGGCAGATTCAAGACAAAGTGGGCGATGCGGCTTGCGGCTAATTATGATATTGCCGAATTCTTTGACAGGGACGCCGTTACAAGTTCAATGATCATGAAGGGAATACAATCGAGGAAAGATAAACAAGCCCCGATGTGAAGCCGTGTCTCCCTACCCCTTTTATCAATGGTTTGAATGATCCTCACGGTGAAGTGATCCTGGATACGACAACACTCGCTATAGAAGGCGTTTCCCAAGAAAGTCTTGAAAAGTCCATCAACAAGATGAACGAAGTGGCAGAGTGGTCCGATAAAGAAAAGATCGATCGCTGGGCGTACAGGGCGGCCTTGCTGAAGGCTCTCTACGACGATGCCGACAAATACTTCGCATCGGGAGAAGGTTCGTTTCGAGAAATCGCCGCCTTTGATAACGGCGTGGCCACTGCCCTAAAAAAGCTGAAGAATGGTCAGACGAAGTAGAAACTGCCGCAGAGGAAGTATTGCCCTAAGATTAAAGATGACAAAACGCCCGTATTCTTATTCCGAGACTATCTTTCCGCCTGAAGTCTGAGGAGGGACTCGATCTGGTCATAGGGGTTTTGCCCTGAGCTCGCGTCAATCACGGTTAGCCTGTAAAGGCCAGCCACTTGCTTAACCTGTTTAGCGAATGAATTAATGATTATCAGAGAAACGTCTGGGCTGCAGTCATAAGTGCTCAAACGCAATTTTACTACTTCTATATCTATTCGATTGGGATCGTCTCCCATGTGGAGGAACGATTGCAGGATGACCTTTTCTCCTGTTTCCCGGTTGGTGCAGACAAAATCGAAATCGTGAAGCACCCCACTAATTCCTCTGTACTGCGCCGCCGGTTTGCAAGCGTACCCAAAGCCTTCAAACAGCTCCACGATCCTCGCAGTATCGAGTCCGTGTATATCGGGAGCCGATCTACTTTTCTCGAGTACGCGAACCTGTCCGGCTCCGCGTTGAAATTTATCCTCATTTGCAATGGGCATAGCGTAAGGTCACTACGATAGAAGTACAGCATTTCCGCGATAAAGCCGTGAATTCCGAATTGGAAAAAAACTGCCGATCCTTTTTTCTGTAATCGGTGAAACTGCCTATACGTTCGATCTTCCAGTACTGGCAAACCATGGTACAAGAAGATTCTCCACCCGTTTCAGCTGAAGTGCAAACTAAAGCGCGTAACATTTACTCTGCACTCTCAAATGGTGACTCTCTTCGCATCTTCAACTTGGCAGCGGACGGGATTGACGCTTCCACCAGCGTGCTCCAAAAATATCAATTTACTAAAAAGCGCTATTACGGGCGTCTGAAAGAGCTAGTGGATCTCGGGCTGATAGTGAAGGATGATGGCGAGTACAGACACACTTCACTCGGTAAATTGGTTTTCGAAAGTCAAGTCAAAGACCTGGAACAGATTTTGCAGAGAAAGAACGGGGCAGCTGCTACGGTCGAAATGGAGATCACGAGTGATGTTTCCATCAGACGCGAAATGATACCTCGAAAATTGCTTACAGATGTCGAGATTTCCGCAGACACAAAAAGTTCCGAACCGGTAAGATTCTTCCAAGACTGGAACGAGCTAAGCATGGATGTCGCAACGGAAATCGAAACGATGCAGAAAGAGCTCTACGTTGCTTCAAGGTACGTGGATTTTAGAACTGCGGATGCTGCGCTTCGCGCTGCAAAGAAGGGTTGCAAGGTACGAATTCTTCACAGTCCTAGGAATGGCCTCTCGACCAAGTCTCAGCTAATGGGAAACCTGATGGGTCATCCAAAAGCCCTCGCTGTATTCAAAGAGCTAACTACACACCCTAACATCGTTCTTTGCGAAACGATCATACCCTACAGTTTTCTTGTGATCGACGGTCAGATCGTCGGTTTGGAGATTGTCGACCCCGAGGATCCGTACTCCTTCTTCTTCGGCCTAAAGATCCGGAGTGAAGGTCTAGCGACGAAAATGACTTCCCACTTCGAGGCACTTGTGAGGAACGCCGAAAAGGATTCCATTGCTGCGACGATCGAGTCGAACGACGGTACGCTCGAAAAGCGACCTCAGCCGAGCAATCAGCTAGTGACGAACTAGAAAACTAAGCTCGTTTGAGCGTAAAGTTTTTCGTCTCAAGCTAATCCGTTCTAGCTCGAAACGCTCACAACTTCCATAGCACTCTGCCCTCCAAAAGAATCACTGGCCAACGATTATATTTCTTCAACAAAATAATTCTGCA
>JASHPQ010000237.1 GCA_030037995.1 Nitrososphaerales archaeon
ACCTTCGGTACCAGGTACATCAGGGCCTGCCTAAACTCGGTGTTATTGTCCGGGTAGACGGAGGGGTTGATGAAGACCTCCATCTGCGTGTTGCTCGGCACCGAGGTCGTAGCCAGTCCGGGAACGTCCGATAGAGAGGTGGCGTCACTGGACGTGATCATGCCCGAGTCCACCTGTCCAGCGGCCAGAGCGTTGACCAAGGCGGTATCTGTCGTGAAAATATCATACGTGACAGTTTGTATCGCCGGAGGTGTTGTGGACCCATTCCAACTAGGCGAGTACTTGTTGTAAACAGTAGTGAGCGTGTTGGAGTTCGGCACGAAATTCGATACGACGTACGCGCTATCACCGGGTCCTCCAGTTATCGGAGTGGTCTGCAGCGTGTTGTTCCCCGTGAACTGCTTGAAGTAGTGATACGGATAGATCGGATAGAGCCACGTGAGCATCGTGAAGAGTGGATCGGGCGCGGCCGTGTTGAGCTGTACCGCGGTCGAGTTGAGGATCGTTATGTTCGAGACTGTGCCTCGCAGGTTACCCCAGATGTCGAAGGCCGAGAGGTTCGCATACGGACCGTTGGACAGGTAAATTCCGTACGAGTACGCCAGGTCGGTGGAGTTGATCGGGACACCGTCAGACCACTTGTAGTTGGCGGACATGAGGTTCACGACCCACTCTGTGTCATTGGTCCCAGGTACAGCAGAGGGAACATGGCAAAGGTCGGGTTTAGCAACGCCGGCGAAGCCGAATTGATAACAATACAGGTACTGGATCTGCGAATCGGTTCCGAACCCCGTGGTGGTAGATTGCATTAGAGTCGCATACGGGATACCGACAACACCCACCGTGAGGTTATTGGTACTCGCAGAAACCGCAGCCGTAGCCGGAGCCAAAGAGGAAATCGCGAGCAACGCCAATAGGCCCAAAACCAAAAACGCATTCTTTGTTTTCAAAAGGAGTCAGGCTTCCAAAACTCCTCATACGTTATAAAAGCGTAATTAATAGTGCCGAATGGAGCGCTATAATGTTCGTCAATTGCGCAGATCGAAGCAAAATACACGCAGCAATTGAATTGATAACGAGTCTCCTAGTTTAGGGTGTTTTGGGTAGGCCCAAGCGCCTTTTTGCCAGAGAACGGCACTCCATCTTTCGCTTCAATCTCAAGAAGACGATTGTATTTCGCTGTCCTCTCGGAACGAGCTATGGAGCCCACCTTTATTTGACCCGCCGCCGTCCCAAGCGCCAAGTCGGCGATAAAAGAATCCTCCGTCTCTCCTGATCTTGCGGAGATCACCGGGGCGTACCCGTTTTCTTTGCACATGGAGATTGCCTCTAACGTCTCGGAGAACGTTCCGATCTGGTTCAGCTTGATCAGCACCGAGTTCGCCACACGCTCTTCGATCCCTTTCTTGATCAGAGAGGTATTTGTGGTGAAGAGGTCATCACCGATCAGCAGTACTCTGCTACCAAGATGTTGAGTCAGTTTCTTCCACCCCTCCCAGTCGCCTTCCGCACATCCGTCCTCGATCGAGACAACCGGGTAGCGATCACACCAGCCGGAGAGAAGACCTATCAATCCATCGCTATCAAGTGTCAGGTGTTCGGATTTTAGCGCGTACCTCCTTTTATCGTCCTGATAAAAGTGCGAGGCCGCCACGTCGATCCCGATCGCAACCTGCCCCCAAAGGCGAGCTCGCTCGATAGCTTCGGAAAGCAGCTTTATCGCGTCCTCGTGTCTTTGGAAATTCGGCCCGAAGCCTCCCTCGTCAGCTAAGAGAGTCGAGAATCCCTTTTCTTTTAAGAGAGACCTAGTGGCATGATAGATCTTTCCCATGAAATCCATGGCCTCCCTAAAGGAGGTCGCACCAATGGGGATGGCGAGAAGGTCTTGCATGTCCAGATTACCGCCGGCGTGCAGCCCGCCGGAAATGATATTGAACATCGGGAGAGGAAGCTCCGGCTTCTCTGTATTGCTCAGAGACGCTATTAGAGCATAAAGCGGAAGGTTCTGGGCAGCTGCCAGAGCTCTTGCATTTGCGAGCGAGACTGCCAGGATCGCGTTAGCTCCCAGTCTGGACTTGTTATTAGTTCCGTCAAGTTCGATCATGGCCCGGTCTACTGCCCGGACGTCCGAAACTTTTTCCTTGAGCGCCGGCGAGATCACTTCATTCACGTTTCTCACGGCATGGAGTACTCCTTTCCCTAGCCAGCGGTTAGGATCTCCGTCCCGAAGCTCCACAGCCTCGCTCCGCCCAACGGAAGCTCCGGAAGGAACCATTGCCTCCCCCCTGAATCCGCCTTCGAGTACGACCTCGGCTAAAACGGTGGGAAAGGCTCGCGAATCGATTACCTCGATCGCCCTAATTCCCAAAATCTTGTGTTCTTTCATTGCTTGTTCCCGGAATCAATTGTTCAACCTTGAGAGCTAGTTCATCGAAATCATCAATACTGTTGGAAATCAAGCTACGGGAGAGCTCGCGCACCACGCCACGATCTCTTTCGTCCAGGTACTCCGCCGGGGACTTGCCGTCCACCCTCGCGAGCATCAGTGTGCCTAGAACTCTTGTGGTGAATTCTTCTTGCGAGGACCATCGAGACTCTCGCCAGTATTCCCTCCAGAATCTCCTTGCCTCCTCAAGGTGCTCTGATGACGACAAGTGGATCGCCTTCAATATGAGGTGGTTTGCGCAGAAGGCAACATCAAATGCCGGATTTCCGTAGTGCGCGACCTCGCAATCTATAATCCACACTCGGCCGCCTGGCAGCAGGAGGATGTTTTTCGGGGAAAAGTCTCCGTGCACAAGGCACAGCTTTCTTGTAGTGAGACCCGAAATGATTTCGTCTAGCTGCTCCTTCAAATCTACATGCCGCTCCGATATTCTGACGAGATAGGGGTTGATCCTCAGCTGCATAAAGTTGGACTGGTCCAAGAATTCCCTTCGGATGCCCTCGTCCCCACGAGTTTTCCCATGAAACCGCGAAAGAAAGGACGCGACCTTTTCCGTCACTACTGGATCCACTTTGCCCGTTAACAGGTTTTTCTTCCAGGTCGTAGTACCTTCTGGCGCGCATTCTAAAAGACAAGCATAGTTCGTGCCGTCTTCACACAACACCCTCGGCGAGAATTCCTGGCCGACGCATTTTCCAATTACCCTGAGACAGGCAGCCTCGCGGACGATCCGGTCGCGATCCGCAAACCAATCCTCATCCACGCGGAGCTTCGGGAGGGCGCGCTTCACGACGAAGGTTCTGCTTTGAGTCTCGACTTTGACCACGAGGTTGGACACGCCACCGCCCAAGATGGTCAGTCTGGGATTTTCTTCTTTGGAAATCCCCCAGCTTGACAGGAGCTCCTCGACGGCCTTGAGATCCTCGTCGCCATTTTCGGGCAAGTGGGAATCAACCCCCAAAACTTTGCATTTCCTTTCGCCTAAAGTAGTTTTTCGAATGGAGGGAATCTTTTCAAATGGGTACCGATTGTCCCTGTGCAGTCAGGTGAAGAACCGAGCTGAAAATAGTAAAGTTGCATTCGGGTCGTGACGTCCTCGAAGCTAAACTTGCGATCGGAAAGAAGCGTGATGCGTTTCTGGTGTGTCACGGGTTCGGCGGATCGATTCACGAACCCGAGGAAACTTCGGTAATGAATGATCTCGTCGACATGGGCTTTACCTCCATGCTCGTCAGCCACAGAACAGGAAGTCAGCCCAACCTGATCTTTCAGGAACAGGTTCGGCAGCTCGTTGATGTCGTCACCTATTTGTTGGATGTGGTTCGAAGCGAGCGGGTACACCTCTTCGGCATAAGTATGGGAGCATCGAACGCCGTATCGGCCGCCGGCATCGATGACCGAATTGCTTCAGTCGCAGCAAGTTCAGGAATATCTGACTGTCGCCTCTGGCTAAAGCAGAGGCTGCAAACGGATTTCGATCCGGTAGTGGAGAAGGCAACGAAAATCGAAAGCTCCCAGCTGAAAGGCAGGGCTTCATCGGGCAAGCTCTTCGAGGTAACGGATCTACTCCGAATTTCAAGTAATCAAAGTGAAAAGAAGGTGAAGGGGCGAACGACGAGAGTTTCGGCGAGAACGGTCAGGTCGCTTTTGACCTACAGACCGATCTTGAGTGTTCCGGGGATCGGCGAGAGACCGGCGTTCTTTTTCCACGGTACCAAAGATCAACTCGTCTCCCACGAACACTCGCTCGAGATGTACGAAGCTGCAGGACCTAGAAGATACAAGCTGCTCATTGACGGAGGAGACCACGGGATGATCCTGGACAGTTCAGTGAGAAAGAGGATCCTCGGCACGTACCTCGGCGAACTGGAGAAAAATGGCCTCCTCGGATCTACTTGAACGTCACCGTGTTGATGAATGGCTCCGTGGTAATCCCGCTAAATTCGGGGTCCATGTAGAAACTGGCGATCGGCCCGTTCTTGAGCCACACCGTCGAGCCGTCCACATACCACAGCCTGGGTACCATGAAAACGTAGGGCGCATCGTCGTAGATCTGCTTCTGGGCCTGGGTGCAAATGTCCGTGATCTGCGCAACACTCGTTCCGTTAAACCAATCGTTAACGCATTGCTGCACGATCGGGTTGCTGTATACGGCCAGATCGCACAGCTCAGACTGGTTGGAAACAAACGTGGTCCACGCGTCCGCCGGAGTAAACGCGTCCGGCGTCGCCGTCAGGGCGCACACGAAGTTGATGTTTCCCAGCTCGGCCCTGTTTTGCACCATCG
>JASHPQ010000238.1 GCA_030037995.1 Nitrososphaerales archaeon
GGGCGCGGTCTTTCCCTCGATGGTGCGATTGCTCTCACAGAGCTTTCCAAGAAGCGAGCTAAGCAGGGCAATGGGGTTTTTTGGTTCGGCGTACGGCATCGGTCAGTTGATCGCGTCCTCGCTCCTCCCCCTGTTGGTACTGGGAATCGACTGGAGGCCTCCATTGCTAGCGACGATGGCTTACTCCCTTCTCACTGTCTGTCTCCTAATTTTCCCGGCAAGATGGGCAGGGCCTCCCGGTCTTGGAGGATTGGCAAATTCGCATCTGAAGGTTCAGGTGAAAGGCCTTTTCACCAAAAACATGTTCGCACTCATGCTCCCCAACTTTGCCTCCCTGGCGGTCGTCTTTGGATCATACGCCTGGGCCTCGGATTTCCTCACAACGCACTTCAGCATCTCAAATTCCGCCGCAGGCAGCATAGTCGCTCTGATCGGAGTTTCCACAATCGTTGGTTCGTATTGTGGAGGTATCTCTGACAGGGTCCTGGGGGGCAGACTCACAATAGGAATTTCGATGTTCCTCTTGTTTTTGTTCACGCTGCTCTTTGGCTTTGTGAAGTCTCTTCCAGAAGCCGCTGTGCTCCTGCTCGGGATAGGCTTCGGGGCGAACTTGTATTTCGCAACGGATTTTTCTCTGATTCCATACGCGTCCAAGCAGGGACTCGCCGTCGCTGGGATCGCGTTCGGCGTATTCAACACCTTGAGCAATATTGGATCCGTGATCGCGCCCTTTCTTTTCGGAGTAATCCTAGATGCTACTGGAAGTTTCATACAGGGGTTTGTGGCCCTTGCTGTTTTCGCTTTACTGGGAATAGTCGGCGCATTCTTGCTCTCTCTAAAATCTCTTCACTAGATTTTGCCTGAGCTGCGGTAAATGGTACGGTTAAGACTCTTCGTACCGAGACCTCGCTGATTACAGCTTTGTCTTTCTCAGGGTAGAGTTTTCAGGGAGAATTACCGAAAGCTCCTTCGTGATCTTCTCTAGGTTTCGCACTGTCTGTACCAGGAGCTCTCCGCCCTTGGCGGTGAGTGAGTAGACTTTCTTGCGCTTCCTGCTCGAGCCAGAAATTACAGCCAGGGAAATAAACCCACCCTGCTCGAGGCTGTGGAGATGCGGATACAGGGTGCCGAAGCTTACGCGCACTCCATAGGCGCTCGAAATTTCCTTTCTCACCTCGTACCCATTCATCGGACGAAACCACAGTCGGGACATGATAAGCACATCCAGTACGTTAACAAGCTTGCTCGATGATATAGTTTTGATTGCCCTTCGCGCCTGCTCCTCTCTTGGTACCTCTCGCTGAATATCAGTCGCCAATGAATTCACTTCATGTCCTTTAACCGCTCAAGAGTACTCCAGTTCTCCCTGTCTCTCGCGCGTAGAATAATTGTGAATTGCGAGTTCCGGCTACGGAGCCAGAATTAAGAGACTAGTAGATCCGCACTCGTTACCAAAATTCGTACGAACAGGATGGAGAATCTTGCTTCCTAGATTTGGATCGCCGGTCAACGCAAAGTATATGCACAGGATATTGAGCTGTATCCGGGAGAAGAGAGACAATTGAACTGCAGATTGAACGCTCCCAGAAAAGACTGGGCCAGCGTTGCATTTCCGACCGCTCGCCACGAAACCGCACCGCCGTCAATGAAGTAAGTCCAGCTCCAGAGGAGGCTGCCCTTAAGGGGCAGCAGAAAATCGGTCCTGGCCGCGACCGAACCTCGCGCGGGAACCTTGACCGGTTGATTCACTAAGCCGCGACCGATGTAGTTGCCGTCTGCGTACAGATTATACGTGGCATTTTCAATTGTGGCCCCCACCGGCGTGGAATTCTTGATCGTGAACTGGATTACCAACGTGGATCCGGAAATGTTCACGGCTTCCACGCTCAGAACTTGGAACTGCGATATCGAGACGCCTGCTGTTTCCACAGATGGTGAGGGAGTCGTCTGATTGTAAAAGGCGACTCCCGCAAGCAGAATGACTACGAGTAAAAGGAATAACAAGGAAACCCATGTCCTCATTTCTGCATTCACTCGGATCACTCTCCTTGCTCATCAACCGCCGGCATTACCGGCGTCTTAATACGACGAGGAGGCGCGTTTTAAATGTCAAAGTGTTTGCGGCGAATGCTGCCCGATGCCTAACGGGATTCTCACAGTGCCGCCCTTTCGCCTACATTGCAACGTCTTTGCACCGGGCTGTCTGCTTGATGGCTGCCTTTTTCTTAATGGGTGCCCGGGGGAAAGATGATACCCCTCGCGTTCCAGTACGTTGGATCCAAATATCGCAGGTAATCGGGATTGTTCCCCTTCCCGACTGAAAGATAGTAGGAGAAAAAGTACAAGGGTATAATCGTTAGAAACGGAGACAAATATTCGTGAGTTCTGGGAACTTGGACGATGCGGTCGGAGTCGAAGTTTGCAGAGCCGTCCGAGACAACGAGGGTTCTCGCACCTATGGTTCGGGCCGCGGAGATCAGGTCCTTTGTTCTCTCAACAGCGGGTCCGGATGGCGCCATAGCTACCACGAGTGTATCCCTGTCGAAGGACATCGCAGGGCCGTGCAAAATTTCTTCCAGTTCCATTCCTTCGGCCCCGAGGTAGCTCGTTTCCTTAATCTTTAGAGCAGCCTCTCTTGAAGTGATATAGTTGGGACCCGCGCCGGCAAAAAAAATCTTCGATACACTGCGAAACTCCTCCGCTGCTTTCCTCGCATCTTGTTCCGTACTGGAAATTGTGGATTGTACTTTTAATACCAACCCCTTTTCAAATTCCTCTTTTATGGCATTGAGCTCTCCTTGAAGAAATCCCCACTCGCGGAGGAACTTTAGTGAGATTTCAAAAGCTGCGGCAGCAGAATCTACGTAGGTCTTTGTGTGACATCTTGACTTGTCAGGGCTGTCCCCAATGACGAGCGTCTTGTCAGATACCTTGGAGATCGGTCTGTCCGAAAAGTGAGTTATCCCGATAGTACGAGCACCGCGTGATTTAGCCTTCGCCAACGCGTCTACCGTGGATTTGGTTATGCCGCTGTGGGAGATTCCGATGACAATTCCTTTGCCGGGCTCCCCTTCGTAGTTTGTGAGCTCCAGAGCCTGAATTGCTCCCCAATCGGCGCTGGATAGGCCGAGGATCTGAGACCCCATTTCCGCGGAGTAAAAGGCCGTACCGTTCCCGGTGAACACGAGACGCTTGCCGGAGGAGGAAGCCTCTGCAGCTGTATCGAACCCCCGAAGTACTTCGAGCGTCGATGTGAACGCCTTGGGAATGTCCTTAATCATGTCGTGGGTGTAAAATGGGTGCGAAGTTCGTTCCGCGATGGGGACGGGGATGGTGTTACTCATTTTTTCTCAGATCGCTCGGGTAGATGTCGTTATACTAAGTCAAGAGCTATGTTAAGGTTCTGGGCCCTATTCGGTCATCATCAGGTAATTACAGACATTCAGAGCGGGGAATAGGACGGAACAGGGATGAGGAGACTCAAGAAAATCGTTCTGCATTTTCGCGGAAGAGTGCCGAGAGTAAGTGTTGCCCGATAAGAGTCGATAGAATGCGTAGAGTCCCTTGAAATTTCTACCCATATCCGAAGAATCAATTGCTCCTGGATCGCGTCCCAGTGAAATAGGATGCTCTAGGGCCTCTCCCTTGCCTCCAAACTTTGATTGTACGAAAGAGACGTCCCCGTTCTACATCTTGATTCCCTGGGAGGATCTAGTTCTCGTCATGATCGATCCGTTTACGAGCATTAGCGCCCCCACGACAAACATTCCCAGGCTGGAGACCAACGCGAAATTTTTTTCCATCATCAGGGGTATAACCCCGGAGTACATTAGGGCACCCAGCAGGAGCATCACCAGGCCGTAGAGTACCATCAGTAGACCGAAAAGAGACATCCTTTTCATTCCGATCAACGAGACGTTCGCCACCGCGGTTACCACCAATAGCACGCCCAGAATAGTGACGAAGACTCCCCAAGCGATTGCAGACCCGCTGTAGTGCACCATAGTAATTCCCATAGTGCTCGTAGTTACCCTTGAAGCTGAGAGAAGAAAATAACCCGAATAGAAATCTATTAGGGCTCCTAAGATTCCAAGGACAACCGCCGGTAGTAGAATCTTGCTCTTCAAGAGAAAAAACAAAACCGAACCTACCCGTTTCTAAAGTGCCCAAGGAGCTATATATCTCGGTTACGATGCACGGAGCTGGAGCTTTTAACAAGGTCGGTCATAACAGACTTAGCCACATGGATCTGTGACATTGAGCAAAAAGAAAGCGCAGCGAGGCGCGTCAAATAGTGCTTCAATTGTAAGCAGCGATGCCAAGGGAATATTCCCGGTCAACCTTCGCACTAAATCCATCTCCGGGAAAACCGGTCACCTTGACTGGGTTCGTGAACGGTATATCCTCTATTGAAATCACTAGAACCTTTGACTTTTTGCGGAAAGTTTCGGTGCTTTCTGATCCAGAGGCGAACGTCTACTCTCTAGACCTTCTCAGATCTGGGGGAGGCAAGGAGAAATTCAAATCCCTTGTGTCCGAAGGCATTTGATTATATTTTTTGCATTCAGCCTGCTCATTTTTGTGGCCGCTGACATGAAGCTCAGTTACAAATAACCCAGAGCCTTCAGCTTCTCCCTC
>JASHPQ010000239.1 GCA_030037995.1 Nitrososphaerales archaeon
CCCGACGACATCGAATTGGGCTGTGGCGGGCTTTTATTAAAATGTGCCAATCAAGGCCATAGCGTGAACATGTACGCCCTGACTCGCGGTGCGGCTTCCGGAGACCCCCACGAGCGAACTAGGGAGCTGCAGGAGTCCGCCAAGTTCATCGGCGCGACCAATTTGTGGATTGATAATTTCGAAGATACGAAGCTAACTGTTAGCGACGATCTGATAAATCACATTGAGCACATCATAAACAAGTCGCGCCCAGATCTGATCCTTACTCACTCCGACGGCGACTCTCATCATGATCATCGTGCCATTGCGCTCGCAACCGTAGAGGCTGCAAGATATTACTCAAACATATTGGCGTACGAGATCCCGCTGACGAAGAATTTTTCTCCGCAGGTTTACTTTGATGTCTCCGACGTCATCGACAAGAAGGTGCGGTTGATTGAAATATTTTGGTCGCAACATAGCAAGCTCTACCTCAAGGCTAATGCGATAAAGGGACTAGCAGAGTACCGCGCTCTCCAGAGCCGCCTGAACACCGCCGCTAACTACGTGGAAGCTTTCCAAGTCCTCAAGCTATGCCTCACGAAGGATCTGGCGCTCGCGCAGGTGCCGGTGGAAAGACTCCCAAAAGCACCTGAGCAAAGAATCGATTTCAGTTTGGAACAAATAATTTCAGGAACTTGATATCAAAACATGCAGGTGTCTTCTCCGCGATCCTCCGCTGCCAGGAAACAGAACTCCTCAGTGGGGATGCTGGAAGAGAGCCTGCAATCAAGCAGAAGAAAACGAGGGTGGATTGAGATAATCTGGCTCATACTCTCACACTGCGTTGACGGTTCAGTTAAGACGAGAATCATGTACCGTTGCAATCTGAACTCAAAACAGATGCAGCAGTACCTCTCGTTTCTCTTGGAGTGCAAGCTCCTCGAAGGCAGAAAGGATCAAAATCACGTTACAACAAGCTACTACACGACAGATCTCGGACTGAGCTTTATTGGGAAATACGAGCAGCTTCAAGAAGTCTTGGAAGCTGCAATTTCACGAGCGAAAATCGAGAGTCCAGAACAGGCTTATTTGAGCTAGATTTTAAAAAAGTCATACCATCGGCAGTACGGAAATAATTTCCCCATTTCCCTCGTTCTGAATTGCGTAAAGCTTTGCCCAAGGGATCTCGGGCTGCACGAAAAGATTTCCTTCCAGTTCCACTATCTTCAACCTCACGTCGGCGATCTCCGTAAACTTTTGAGCCTCTTCGGTAGAACGCGTTACGGTTATCGCGCAGTCGAAACCTGAAATCACCATCTCGACCAGCCTGCTGAGATCTGCCGCGCCTTGGTCCCCGTTGAAAAACTGACCTATACTCAGGACACCCAAGAGTTCCCGGTTTTTCTCCTTGCGCTTGCTAGTCGCGATGATTTTCGCTGGTCCCTCTGCAAATTGTCCCTCCCCCAAACCTCCCGCGGAAGACATTTGATTAAGCACCTCGATCCGTCTCCTTTGCTTGGGATTGGTAATGAATGCCCTCAGTAGAAGTTCGACATTCTCCGGAGTAATTCCAGTTGGCGGCACGAATGTAATCATTGCTTCTGTCTTTCTGGAGTAACCTGCAATCAACCGCGTGATGAACGGTAGGATAGATTTCGAACTTATCTTTGGATCTACCTCGATGTTGACTATCGAGTGCTTTGGAATTCTCCCGCTCAGGACATCTTCGATCACGTTCGAAGATGTAGAAGGTATACCTCCCGTGGCTGATATAGGACCATCGGCCAAGGAGTTGATGATGCTCGCCAGCGATGGATTCTCCCAGATCCGCTGGTCGTACTGGTCGAAACTGTGAAAGACACCTTGGTTGAGTGTAAAGAAGCTGTGCGGTCTTTCAATTTTAACACCACGCAGCTTGGATAAGTGGATCCGTCTGGTCCTCCGCGAATTTGCGTACCCTTGTTCGAGTTCGATGACCCCGTCAACCAAGTTATCAAAAATCACGTCCTCAATGCTCTCCAAGACGAAGATCAGTTTAGCGCGAGCCCGCTGTCTCCAGATTTGAAGTATTTTGGCATTTGTCATCAGAGCCTCCTTATCCATGAAATCGCCCACGGCATCCCAAGTATCAATAACGATGAGCGGCGAACTTGCGTCCATTAGCTGGTTAGTGATCCTCTCAAACAAGGATTGGGGCTCGTCTAACCTAGCGTCGACGAAAGGGGCAATTTCCGTCGTCTCCTCAGGTTTCCCGTCCTTGTCCCGGGTGTCGGGCACGAAATTTTGAACCCAGGGGTAGTATTCGAAAAGCTCTGAGATGGCCAGCCTGCTCGAGATATACAGGCAGTTCTGCCTCTCCAACGATTTTGAAAGGATGGTGAGTGCGAGTGTGGTCTTCCCCGTGCCGGCCTTGCCTTTCACGACCAATGAATAGGCATCACGAGACAAAAATTGCTCTAATTCGTTTGGAAGTCTCCGAAGATCGGTAGCTTGGAGGAGGTTCCGATCCCGAGGCATCACTAATGGAAGTGTGCTTCACGGTATATAATTATTGGAGGAGTCAAAGTTCTTAGTATGTTTTCTGTTACATACGAATGAATAGGATTGATGGACAAAACGAAGGGAATATTCACTGGATTCTGGTTGGCGGGACTCCGCGGACTTCTTTCCCTCGGAAAACGTAACAATACATTTAAGTCCGATCTGGATTCCGCATCCAAAGCGGTTATGACAAGGATATTCCTCGTCGACGATGAGCCTGACATCGCCAACTCGCTAAAGGTCGGGCTTGAGAGGAAAGGGTTCGATGTGGATGTCTATACCGATCCGACGGTGGCCCTCGCGGAGTACAAACCGCATTATTACGACTTGCTCTTGATCGATATTCGGATGCCGAAACTGAATGGTTTTGAGCTAGTAAGGGAAATAAGAAAAGTCGATACGGATTCCGAAGTGTGGTTTCTCACAGCCTTCGAAGTATATTACGAAGAGTTCAAGAAAATGTTTCCAAATCTGGACGTGAAAAGCTTTATTCGAAAGCCGGTATCGCTTAACGAATTGTCTAACCGCATCATGAACAAAGTGGCTCTAGCACAACAAAAAGAGTAGTAGAAGAATAGCGCGTCTATAAAATTCTTTAGGAAGAATTTTACGACTTAATTAAAGGGAAAGGGGCCGGTTACAATAAAGGGCAAAAAAAGCCGCTGCTCTTCTGATGAAGGTCGCAATACACCAGCCGCAATATCTTCCATATGGCGGCTTCTTCCACAAGCTGAGCCTTTCGGATCTTTATGTCGTTATGGATGATGCCCAATACGACAAGAGGTTCACAAACAGGAACAGGATAATTTCGCCTAATGGATCGATCTGGATCTCCGTACCTATTAATAAAAAACAAAAATTCGCGCCCAACTCCGAGGTCGAGATCAACAACGAATTGCCATGGCAGGACATCCACTGGAAGCGGCTGCAGCTCTCCTACAACAATTCGAGATTTTTTCATTTGTATAGGGATTACTTTGAGCAGCTGTACGAAAAAGAGTGGAAGATGCTTTTTGATCTGGATCTCGAGACACTGAAACAGGTGATGTCATGGCTCGGCCTGAAAATAAAAGTCGTCCTTGAATCGGAGTTGGGCATCAGCTCGAAATCAACCGAGAGACTTGTCGACGTTTGTAAGGCGGTGGGTGCGGACACCTATATCGCAGGAAGCGGATCTAAAAGCTATATGGATGAATCGCTCTTCAAAAGAAACGGTGTGGATGTCGAGTATCAAAATTGGGTGCCTCTCGAATATACGCAACACCTTGCAAAGGAATTTCTTCCTAACTTGTCCATCGTTGACATGCTGGCAAATCTTGGCCCGGACACGATGCAGGTGATTCGAGATGGGAGTCCGCTTGTCGTGTTGAGAGGCAAGAAGATCAACGATCTCAAGGCAAAGTCAGCAACTATGTAGCACATTTTTTACGAAATTTTATCCCTTCAAACTCAAGGTGAATTCCCTTGTACGGCTAGGGTATGAAGCTTCTCCACCAGATCACATGGTGACTACAGTGTGGGCAAAAGAATTCCTGACGGGATTACTTCTGGCTAAGGCCCGACTTTCCCTACGCACCTCATGCAGCAAATCCGAGCATTCGAACGCGTACTGGGTCGCGGCCTCGATGACCGATTCCGAGCTGGTCCCAGCTATTCCTAGTGATTGTTTCAGTGATTCCAAATCCAACACGATTATCTGGAGCAAGTTAATCGCGTGATGCAGATCCTCATCGAGCAAGGTTTCTTCGGCGCTTTGCAACATAACTGTCAGAGGAAGTGGCGGTTTCTATAGGTTGAGGAAGAATCTTCCAAACTCGCTTCGTAATTTAGGAGACAATAGACATTTCTTGCTTTAGAACCTCAGCAAGTGCTTCTATTGAAAATGGCTTTTGTAAATAGAGCAAGCCGGCGCCGCTCGCTTCATTTTTCACATCGTAGCCTGTGATGAGAATTATTTTCGTTCCGGGTCGATAGCGCTGTATGATTTTCGCGACTTCAATCCCGTTCATCTCCGGCATTCGATAGTCCATTATGATGATGTCGAAAGACAAATGATCTTCTGTCTGTGCATTGACCAGGGAAATTCCGTCCTCGAATAGGGCAGGGTTTGGATAGTTCAATTTCTGCGTTAGCGTGATTGAAAGCAGAGAACGAATGTCTGGATCATCTTCCACAATCGCGATTTTCATTCGATCGTTTCAGTACCCCAAAGTCAACAAAGATTGTTCCAGACTAGGTACTAGAAGATTATTTACGTTCTATGTTCCTTGCCAACACAATCACCATTGACAAACGAGCATTAACAAGCCCTGCCAGCATTTTCCGTTGCGGCAGTTAGAGCTCCCGCTGCCCAGGCCATCAATTTACTCGAAGACTGTTTTCGGAGGTAAACTGAAACAGGACGAGCTATTACAATGAGCAACAGAAGAGTAAAAGTTAGAACTCTCTCATGGAAAAAAACGTGGAAACGGTTTTCTTCTATAAAGTAAAGAGAAGAGGAGTTGGAGATCGCGAGGCCAAAACTGCTTTTGTCTTCTCAACGACCGCCGTTATGTTGGACCCGATTGCGGTAGCAATAACAACTGAGCTATTGCTAGGGTGGATGGGAAGTACCATTATTGTAAGCCTCTCATGAGCCGATATTGAATTCTTGGTGGCTTCACCAACCATTGACCCGGAGGCGTTGAGATAGCCGGAATACATGATCGTATCATCCAAATTCAGAAGCCTTTCACACATCGATTGGGCGTCCGCTTCCATCGGAAATTACATCCGCCGGCAGGGCTACTATAAAATTGGTAATAAAGACTGCTGAAATTTTTCCTAGAAGAATCATCTATATTGTCTAGGCATATGAATCAGGAACCTTTTCTGTGGTGACTTTAAACGGTAATTGAAAGTCTGGCTGTGAGCTCAATCTGATCTTTGCGTTTTTCCTGGAATTCGAGGTTGACATTATATCGATTGGCTTGGCCGGCCTCCGCCCTGCTGAGATTTCTCTCAAGGTCATCCACTGCCGCGTAGAGAGATTTGCCCTCTCCGCGAATTGAGGGCAGAGCACTGGAATGCGCCCAAAATAACCCTGTCTTGTTGTCGAATCTAACTAAATATGTCAACAGAAAATTGAACCAATTTTGACCAGATACGGACATTATTTTATCATAACGTCACTTTTCGCTAGTAGATTGTTACGGAGTTGGGGTCATGCAATCATATTTGAAAAATGACAGCAGAAATCACAATCACAAATTGCAAGGGATCGCTAACCGTCGGTGCTGATACGGACTCTGAAGATGGCCTTCGTAATCGCCTGAAAGCTTACGGCCTTGAGCCTTACTAGCTCCGATCTAGTGGACGGCAACAAACACAGGTCCTGTAGAGAAAAAGGCAGGCAGGATCTACACCGATTTTGTCTTTGGAGAAAACTCGGGCAAGTGGGAAGGATTCGGGTCACCGAGCAAAAACTTTCTCTCTCTTAACGAATCAGCCGTTGAATTGCAGGCTGGATTGCGAGCGAGGGAAGTTCTTGGTAATTAGGGTACGGGGCGTAATACGGAATGCGTCCGGAATAGGACGTACGAACCGGGTGTGCGGTTCTCCTTTTCGGATACGGGTTTGAGGATCTCGACTCCAGTAGCACGAGCATGGAAGCAAAATTGCTGATAGCACTTGGGGAGCGGCAAAGATCAAGGAAGTAGGATGCTCTGCCATCTGGTACATAATGGCGACGGTTGCGATTTTCGTGTTCTGGTTCCTAGGCCTGAGCATTCAGGAACCGGCGAAGAGCACCACTAGCGCAGATACCTCGAAATGAAACGGATCATGGAGGCCCCGGGGATTCTACGCGCACGACCGGATGTCCGAGCGTCCGTCTGATCAAATCTTGGACTGACATCGGATTCTCTATCAGGAGTAGCCTGAAGTGTCTGTTGTCGTTTGAGTCGACGATAATATTTCCCCTTCTGAGC
>JASHPQ010000240.1 GCA_030037995.1 Nitrososphaerales archaeon
TAAGACTCAAGATCTTGTCGGTGCCTAAGAGAGTGGCCCTTCAAGTACAAAGTATAAGCTTCTAGGTCAATGGTCTGCTTCTTTCCCATTTCCTCGCTTTCATTTGCAAGAATGACGATCTGAAGAGAGTCTGCGACCTTTTGTGCAATCTCTTCTTGCAGTGAAAATACGTTCTCGAATTTTCTATTATAATCCTGAGACCACAAATGCTCATCATTATCTACATCGATTAGCTGTGCAGTAATTCGCAGATCGTCAGCTGCTTTCCTGACACTCCCTTCCAGTACTGCACCAACATTCAATTCCTTGGCAATTTCCGAGAGACTTTTGGTCGTCTGCTTGTACCTCAGGACTGAAGTACGTGAGATGACTTTCAACTCGCGAATTTTAGAGAGTGTCGAAATTATTTCTTCAGTCATGCCATCCGCAAAATATTCGTCTTTCGGATCGGGGCTGATGTTGGCGAAGGGAAGAACAGCGATACGATTTTTCCCGGAGGTAGTTTCCTTTGCAACAGGTTCATTGCCGATTCTGGAAATCTCTGGTTTCACACTTGAGGGTTTGAGCACGATTTGATCGTCCTCCAATCTTACAAAAGAGTTGACAAATTCGGTTCTCAGTGGCCCGGTTCTTTGCCAAAATTCCTTATTCTCCGGATCTCCAGCATCAAAAAGATAATCGAATTTAATTCGCTCTTCGCCCGCAGGCATGCGCTCAATACAACGGACGGCTAGCTGTCGTATCTGTCGAGCACTTTTCAGTTTAGGATTTAGAGCGACATAATACAGGACTAGCTTTTCAACTTCATCAATTTGACGGTAATGCTCTCTAGCGGCGTTCAGAAACTGTGTTGATACTACAAGAAGCTTGTCTCCTAAACCGAGACCTTCAATTACAAACTCATTACCCGGTGGAATCCTGCTTAGAAGGTCTGTTCCTTTTGGGCGTTTGCTCATCCCCGTTTTCATCCCCGATATAGAATCGCCCGAGCTTCCTGCTAGGATGAAACAGGTTCGTACAATCCTTCTGTTTGCGGGTGGTTCTAGTGAAGGAAGAAGAGCTTCATATGGCCACGATTCCGTCGGTTTCGAATCAACTTCGTCTATGAAACACAATTTCGGCTTATCTATTCTGTCGATTTCAGATAGCGCCCTTCGGAAATCTTGCTCACCCATTTGGGCTAGATTAAGCTCCCGATAAAGAACATGGGAGCCCATCGACCTCGCAATTTCTTGGATGAAAAATGACTTACCACTTCCGGGAGGTGCCCAGATCAAATAATTATCGCACCCAAAGGGTTGTGAACTGAGACTGGAGACTATTCTCTGCTTCGTGTCCTTCATCGAGTTTCTGGCAGATTGTTCGTATCTTACGATTCCTCCGACAACTCGAAACTTTGGTAGTTCGATGCTGTCTAGTCTGCGCACTAGACGAATGGCTTCTTGCTCTGCAGAAAGAGGAGATTCTTCCAAATGAAAGGGTGCGACTTTATCCCGAGAATAGATTGTGTACTATTATGATTTTGCTTGGTCAGGGACATGAAATTGAATAACCCCGACTATCGTTCACTCAACTAGTGAAGTTCTGGCAAGGCATCTCTGGTGTAAAAGTCGATTTTACACCGAGTTGCTCTGGAGAGATAATCTAAGATAACTCAGCCAGAGTCGGGAAAACCAATTTTCTTTAGCAGCGCCTGAAATCTGGGATCTGAGCGCAAGTTATTGAAAGTTTGTTCGCAGTTGATCGCGACAAGATATCCTGAATGTTGCTGGTAGGCTTTCTCTAGCCATTCCATTGACTTGTCCTTTTCTCCTAAACTCAAGTAAACTCCGCCTATGGCCGCTTCCGATACGTAGCCCTGTTCCCTCATTCTTAGCAAGTCAGCGAGAATGTTCCTAACCTCATCCATTTTTCCAGCTCTAGAGTAGGCATACGCAAGATCATTCTTTTGCATTATACCGATCTCACCAAAGATTTCTCCAGCTACCTTAATTTCAGAGATTCCTTCCTCGATCCTTCCCTTCATGACGTAGGAATAACCCAAATTGTCATGTGCCATAGCTGAATTGGTTGGATCTAATTCGACGGCATTTCTCAACTCTTCAATAGCTTCATCAATTCGATTAGACATCGTGAGCCAAGTGCCTGCCCATGTACAGGTGGAAGCCGACAGAGGATCTAGTTCCAAGCTGCGTTTGCATTCAAGGACGGCTTCATCAAACCTTCTTATGGCCACGAGGAGACCCGCGAGGTCTAAATGACCATCCACAAGGTTGGGACTAAGCTCGATTGCTCGTCTAATTTCGATTTCCGCACCTCGAAAATCCCATTTATGATAAAGGAGGACTTGGCCGAGTGCGAGATGAGATTCTGGAACGGAAGGATCCAATTGGATTGCCTTTTCAGCAAATCTCTCAGCCTGTAAGAAGCCTTCATTCGATGGAAGTAGCTCGAAAGTGCCAATTTTAGCGTAACAATTGGCAATCTCAGCGTAAGCTTGTGCGTAATTCGGATCCTTCTGAATAGCCTGTTCGCAGTAATCTATAGTCCTCTTGTATGAATCAAGTGTTGTTCGGTGTCGATACGATCGACCCTTCAGATACAGAGTGTAGGCTTCCATGTTCTTGGTAGGCTTCTTCCCTATCTCTTTGTTTTCTTTTGCCAGAATCGTTAGCTGAAGAGAATCAGCTACTTTTTGAGCGATCTCAGCTTGCAATGAAAACACATTCTCGAATTTTCTGTTGTAATCCTGAGACCACAGATGCTCGTCATTTTCCACGTCGATTAGCTGAGCGGTTATCCGCAAGTCGTCTGCCGCCTTTCTGACGCTCCCTTCGAGTACCGCACCCACATTCAGTTCCTTGGCTATTTCCGAGAGACTTTTGGTAGTTTGTTTGTATCTTAGCACCGAGGTACGGGAGATGACTTTCAATCCTCGAATTTTGGACAGCGTTGAAATCAATTCTTCAGTCATGCCGTCTGCAAAGTACTCATCTTTGGGATCAGGACTGATATTGGCGAAGGGTAGAACTGCGATCCTCGCAGCATTTAATTTTGTAGGCGATCCTTTTTCTTCAGCCCCTACCTTGGAACGCTGAACATTGAACACCATTGGATTCGTTTCAATCTGCGACGGTTTTTTCAACCCAATTCTTACTAGTAAAGGATCAAACTTCGGATCTGTTCGGATATTGTCGTAAGCAAAATCTGCACCCAACCAAAGGAGATTTCCCGAGTGTTCTTGAAATCCCTTTTCAAGCCATGCGAACGCTTTCTCCTTATCCCCCAAAATGCTGTATACTCCCGCTATGGAACCAGCCCACGAAGGATTGCGTTCGGCTCCTTCGAGAAGAAGGGACAAGACCTCTACAGCTTTTTCTTTGTGTCCCGCTTTAGTACAAGCGTAAGCAAGCACGACTTCAGTCACAGCATCAACGCTAGGTGCTTGCAATTCTACCGCGAGCGATGTTTCCTCGATCCCTCTCTGGGGCATCCCTTTCTGTACCATAGCCGCCCCTAGATTGGCACGGGCTAGAGCGTTGAGAGGATCAATCTTAATGGCCTTCTCTAGATATTCGATTGCTTTGTCATAGTTTCTCCGTGTGTAGAGATAGGCCGACCCGGCAACTGTCCAAGCGTATGAGGAGAGAGGATCGAGCTCCCTTGCTCGTTCAGATTCGGTTATCGCTTCATCTATCCTAACAGTCCACATCAAAAGCCATCCCAGATAATAATATGAGTCGCCAAGATTTGGATTCAGTTCGATAGCTCGCCGAATTTCTCTTTCCGCCACTTCAAAGTTCCATTCCCCCCACAAAGCGCATCCAAGTGCAAGATGGGCCTCTGCCAGTGATCCATCAATCGAAAGGGCCCTTTCTGCGAAATTCTTGCACTTTGCAAACATCTCTCTGGAGGAAGATTCGTTTATCGCCAAATGAACACAGCTCATGGCAGCACTCGCAAAAGCCAGAGCGTAGAGCGGATCTTTCTCTATCGCCATTTCGAAGAACTTTACGGCGTTCTCGAAACCATCTTTGGTAAAGTTATGGAATGATTGATGTCCCTTCAGATAGAGGAGATGGGCATCAACGTTCTTGGTGTTCGCGTTCTCGATCCTGCGTCTTTTCTCCGGGAGAAGCTGTATCTCTAGCGATTCCGCAACCCTAACTGCGATCTCACTCTGGATTGCGAAAATGTCATCGAGAGTTCTATCGTAGTTTTGAGCCCACAGGTGCCTATCGCTTTCAACATCGATCAGCTGGACAGAAATCCTCACTCGGTTTCCAGCTTTTCTTATACTTCCTTCGAGTATCGTTCTAACGTCAAGCTCTTTTCCTATGTCCATTGTCCGCTTGTCTTGCTGATTTTTGTAACTCATTACCGAGGTTCGTGAAATTACACTCAATTCGCTGATAAGAGAAATTGCAGAAATCAGTTCCTCAGTCATTCCATCCGCGAAGTATTCATCCTTAGGATCAGGGCTGATATTGGAAAAAGGAAGGATTGCGATCCGATTTTTTCCATGAGCGATTTCTTGGTTCATGTGATTTTCTTCGATTCTGGATGCTTCCAGTCTGGGACTTGGCCCCCTGAACACGATCTGATCATCTTCTAATCTTACGAAAGTGTTAACCAGCTCATTTCTCATTGGGCTCGCACTGTTCCAAAATTCCTTATTCTCCGGATCCCCTGCATCAAAAAGATAATCGAACTTGATCCGTTCCTCTCCGGAAGGCATCCGCTCGATACAGTGAATAGCTAGATCTCGAATCTGCCGAGCACTCTTCAATCTTGGATTTAGGGCAATGTAGTAGAGTACCAGCTTCTCGACTTCATCCGTCCGCCGTCCCTTTTCGTTAGAGGCTCGCAAAAATTGGGTGGCTGCCACTAGCAGCTTATCGCCCAGAGCTAATCCGGGAATTTCAGATTCGTTACGACTTGGAATCCTGCTTAAGAGATCCACTCCCTTGGGACGTTGATCCATCCTCTCCTTCATTTCCGAGAGAGAATTTCCACCACTTCCTGCCAAGACAAAGCATGTCCTGATCGTATTTCGGTCAGGTGGTTCTAGCGATGGGAGAAGAGCTTCGTACGGCCACTCTTCAGTCGATTTAGAATCTACTTCGTCAATGAAACACAATCGAGGCCTGTTCGCCTGCTCGATCTTGGAAAGCGCAGACCTGAATTTCTCCTCATCCATTTGAGCGAGATTCAGCTCCGTGTAGGAAATTTTGTCTCCCAGAGATTTCGCTATCTCCTGAATGAAGAAGCTCTTTCCACTGCCCGGGGGTGCCCAGATGAGGTAGTTGTCTCTGCCGCGAGCTTGGGAAGTTAGACTGGTTACTATCCTCTGTTTAGTATCTTTGAGGATATTTCTCGCAGATTCGTCGTACCTAACGATCCCGCCCACGACACGAAAATTGGAAAGCTCGATTTTGTGGAGTTCTCGCACCATATTGATGGTTTCCTGCTCGGTCGAAGGAAACCCAGAGGACTTGGCTTCCAAATCAAAAAACGCATCCTGATGCAAAAGTTAGGCGTGTACTATTGTGATTTTGCTTAAATTGAAATTATAGCTCACTTCGAACGAAACTACACAGAAGGAATAGCGAGATTACCGTATTCGTCCAGTCCTATTTTCTTCAATAGTGCGATGAATCTCGGATCTGAGCGTACCGCGTCAAACATCGGTTCGACGTTCATACCGCTCAACGAATCGTAGTCCCGCTGGTCGTAGGCCCGCTCTAAGAGCTGTATTGCTTCATCATTTTCTCCAAGTCCCAGATGAATATTG
>JASHPQ010000241.1 GCA_030037995.1 Nitrososphaerales archaeon
TGGTCTGGGTTGCGGTGGTGGTGCCGATACTGGTGCTCGTGACGGTGGTTGTCGGGGTGATCGTCGCGGTTGTGTAAACAGTGGAGGATGCAACATTAACGGTTGTGCTGTAAGTGATGGTGCTCGATTCGGTGTATGTGGTGGTACCTCCATTTTTGTATTGATAACTTATCGCAACTTCGGTCGTGATATAATAAATGGAACTTGTAACATACACCACCTGGCTGGAGGTGGTCACGTACATGTCCGTCGTGACTTCAGTGGAATTTACCGTCTGAACTACATTCGAAATATTGAGATGGGTCGACGTTGTTGTGAAGGTCTGGGTCTGAAGCGAGGTTACCGGGACCGTTGTGGAGTACGTATTAGTCAAATTCACCGTTTGAAGCACCACAGATGTCTGAGTGGTCGTCGCGCCTCCGGCCTTTGAAACTGGAATATTAATAGAAGCGCCCATTATGATCGCAGAAGAAATGATCCCGATTACCACCACCACGAGGGCAACCGTGAGTATCTTCACCGAGGGCAAATACAGATTAACAAACCAAAGTGGTCTTCCAGATTAAATATGCTTTGTTAACGATCTCGTTCTCTGCCCGCAGAAACATCATGATCTGTTGAGCCTGTATCGGCACATTGCGAAACAATTAAGCTAAGGCTTGGAACCGGCCTCTTGTATCGTTTATCGATACACAATTTTTTCCTAACAGTTGAAGACATCATCTTTTACCGGGGTTGGAGATAAAATGACGGACAATATCGCATAGAAAAAATGCATGTCTGCATTCGTGGAGCTTTGCGCCTTAGCTGGATCCCAAAAACTCAGGTACTACTCCGGTAGTATCAAGCTTCGATATTAGTCATCGATGCAATGCTATATTAGGTGGTGACCCTCGAAAATCGAATATCTTCCTCTCAAGAGGGTGGACTCGTTCGGGTGCGTAATCAAAAGTGAATGGTATATCCCAAAAACGAAGGAGGCTATTAAATTTGAAAATCACGCTTTATGGTTCTACTCTCTTTCTCATTACGTGGTTGCTTGTTTCTGGAGTGCTGAACGTCTCAGCGTTCCAGCAGTTCCCTAACCAAGCTATCAGCTATTCCCGGGCTTTCAATCTGAGCAACGATACCGGCAATGCCATATACCCAATGGATGCAAGCTCAGGCAGCAATGTCTACGTTGTCTGGACGGAGGGCAGTGCCGGGATTTTTTTCAGAGCTAGTCCTGACAACGGGTCGACTTGGAGTCCTCCATTGACCAGCCCTCCACTGAAAATTAATTCTGGTACGCAAGGTACCCAGTATCCGATGATTTCCGCAAACGGATCAAACGTCTACATCACTTGGACAAACGGTATCACTGGACAGCAGCCTCAACTGTTCTTCGCCGCCAGTACAAATTATGGCATCAGCTTTTCGCCGGCAATTCAGATCAGCACCGGCACAGATGCATCGATCACTCCGGTGATTTCCTCTTGGGGGGACGTTGTTTACGTTGGCTACGTGCAGGACAGCCACTCGTACGTGACATCAAGTACCAATGCGGGAGAAACTTGGACGACCCCTATTGAGGTCTCCTCCTATCACGAGCCGCAAGTGTACGCGTCCGCGGAGTCCGGGACCATCGTCACTGATGCCGGTATGGCCGTTACCATGAATGACGGCACTTCGTGGACAAACATTCCAGTGCCGGGTGGCTGCTGCGGAGCGGAGCCGTGGGTCTGGGGATACGGCCCCAATGTCTATGTCGCGTGGGAGACCAAAGGGACCATGAGCCAAGTCTTCTATTATTATAGTCACAACTACGGTTCAACTTGGGCGGGACCGATGCTGCTTACTTCAAACCTTACCGATGCTTGGGGACCGAAGATCGCTGCCTACGGCAACAACGTAATCATAACGACCACGGTACACCCTGATAGTGGCATGGCCCAGAATTATATCTATGTCTCTAACAATGCGGGAGTAACTTGGACAGGCCCGATCCAGGAGAGCGGAACAGCGGTAGACGTGGGAACCTCGCTCAACGTCTACGCCTGGGGCAGAGACATCTTCGCAATCTGGGGACGAGAAGACCCTTCAGGCACTTGGGTCACGTACGGAACCTACAGCACGGATAACGGAACCACGTGGGTGTCTCCGCCGGGAATGGATATCAGCAATAACGCAAACGGGGTTGCGGCTAACGCGAACGATATTTCAACAGGTTGGGTGGTTAACTTTGGAACAGCCGCCTTTGCTACCTGGCAGTATCAGGCCAGCTCCACCGCAAAATCACAAATCTATTTCGCGTCAACCTGACGTCACCCATTTTCTATTTCTTGAGTCATCCTGCTCTTCTGTTCTCTACCCCCTCACAGATCGTTGACTATATTCCGGGAAACAATCTTTCATCAAAAATGAACTTCGAAAATGGATCATCTCAGTATTACCCGGATGCAATCTGCCGGAGAAAAATTGTCATGATTCATTCTCAACGCCCTAATTTCAGAAAAGTCGAAATGACTTGAACTTTCTCTGCTGGCCGGGATAAGCTTCTTTCTTCGCAAACGGAATATACCGGAGAAATGTCAGGCCAACGAGGAAATCCCTGTGGCTGTTCTGCCTAACTAAAGAGGCCAAAGGCCTCTCGGCTTTCGATACACTTCGAAACTCGAACGGTACTGGCCACGCTCCAAAAAATTTAGGCGCATGCCTTCTAATATATCGACTGTTTAGGCGTTATTGATTTTTCGAAGTCGATTAGAATGATTATATAGATTTCAGATCTGTACTCAAGAATCATGTTAACAGGATCTTCCACTTCGAGTAAACAAAAAACTACAAAGGCCACCACCATAGCAATCGGTATAGTGTTCGCGATATTGGTCATGTCACTTGCCGTGGGAGTAAGGACTTCAAACGCAGCTCTCCCAGTTGCAGCCACGAAAGGATGCCACAACGGCGGCGGCGATGAGGACGGTGCAAGGATTTGTACTACTTCATCGACTTCGCAGACTTCCACTTCCAGTTCCACTTCGACCTCGACTACAACAGTCACCACAGCAACAGTAACCACTTCGACGTCAGATTCGACTCAGGGCCCGATTGTTCAAGCTCCAGGGATTTCACTTGCAAACTGCGGCGCTCTCAGCGGGATCGGTTATCAATCCCTTGCGGCGGGTACGACATTGTCAATCACGGTCAACGGAAATGAGAAAATGACTTTCACAGTTCCCAAAGAGCCAGGCTTCACATGGATGTGGTATTGGATTCCAGCGAACGGTCAGAGTATCAGCACCCTCGGACAGCAGGTCACCAGTGCAATGTGGTCAAGCGGCCACGGCCAGGACTTTAGCTTCTTCGTTGCGCAGCTGAACGGACACACGGGCCTCGTCCTGCAGACAGACTACGCACTATCTCAGGCGTGCAGCAGCTAGACGACAGAATCGGTCAGCGAGAAAACAATTTTGGTACTGGGAACGAGTTTACCCAGTATCCCACTTCTTTTTTCTTGTTCAATTCTTGGAATAAGACCGTAGTGTCGACATTGATGAAGCTCTAGAGTGTACGTATTGTAAACGGTAACCGCCATGGTTCAAAAATGAAAACAAGGGAAGGGAATGGAGTGTGGTAATCTGGTACTTTTGCGAAGAATGTGGTGCCGATGAGGGGATCAGTTACTGTTCGGCTCACAGGCGCTTTCTTTGCTTCAACTGTGACATGCAACTACATGATCAGTTAGCAAGAACACACGAAGCCTGGTAATTTCGGTTTCGATGATTTTATCTTACGTTTTCTTGAACGAGGCCCTGTCTTTTCACAAAGTTGCCGTCTCGATTTGAGATTGTGGGATGTTTGCCCACCCAGCTCTCATCGATTTTTACGGTTTGTCTTAATATAGGAAAGGGAAATAAGACAATTCGATAAGGGGAAAATAGGTAAATCCTTGACAGTGTCCCAGCTGCTCGGCCTTGCGGTGTACCTACTCCCACTGGTTTACTTCGCCGCGATACTGGCCGGTACTTGGATCGTTGCCCGTGTCGCCAGTGAAGTAACAGGGCGTCTAATGAGACAAAGCGTGCCTCTGCTCGTTGCGCAGGCAAAGCGGGTAGTCTGGTTTATTGTCTGGTTTGTGGGAATCGTTCTGGCAATCGAGCAGCTCGGAATCCGTTCGGATGTTCTGCTCGTAGTGGTCGGCTTGCTCGGTGTAAGCGCGCTGATCGCGGTTCGCGTACCGTTGGAAAACATCGGGGCCAAGTACTTTTCGGATGTCTACGTTCCTTTCAAGGTCGGAGATTCTATTACGGTGTTGAACCACTCTGGGAAGGTAGTGGAAGTCAATTCGATAACGACGATCCTGCTCACGGACGATGACAGGCTCGTTTCAATACCGAACTCCGCCATGATCAGCGAGGTGCTCATGAATTCCACGCCCCAAGCATGGAAGGAGGTAACCATTCCTATCGTAATAGGAAGCGGAATTGATCTCGCGGCCTTCGAGAGCAACGTTCTGAAGAATTTTAACAAATTGCGGCTTCATCTTGACAAGCGATTCCCTCCGGTTCTGACGATCAAGTCGCGGACCCCGCAATCCACGGAACTAGCGCTCACAATTATGATTCTCCGTCCCGAGCAGAGGGATACGATCGTGACCGAAGTCAACAAGCGAATCTCGGAAGTAATGAAGGTCATGCAGCAACAGAAAAAGTAGACCAATAAACCCTGACTTGCCCGCTGGCAGCGCGATCATCGGAATTGCATGACATCCCTCTCAAAGGTCGTCTCAAAGCCCATCTTGAGATACATCGGCGTAACTCCGTCACTGGCCAGTGTCTGCAAGACCAGAATCCTGCAATTTCTCTCGAAAGCTTCGCGCTCTGCTTCGGCCATCATAGCTCTTGCGACACCATGGGATCTCCGCTCTGGGATGGTGCCGACGCAATAAATCCCCAAGCATTCTGGAGGATTGATGCGAAGTAACGTGCAACCAGAGGCTTCCCCGACTCCTTCCTCTCTCGCCACTATCAGCAAGGTGGTCGGGTCTGCAACAGCTTGGTTCAACCTCCTGAGCAACTCGGGTGCCCAGGTATCTGGGATTCCGAATGATTTGACGAACGCCTTGTTCCACAGTTGAACGTCTTTCGTGACCGCGCTTTCAATCCGAGAGTTCCCTTCCGGAGATGCCGACAGAACTTTCTTGGTCAGCACGTGCATCTGTTCTATTACCACAAATCCAAAATCAATGGCGTCTCCCTCAAGGATCCTTGAGTTCTTCCAGAACCTCTCGACGTACAGACTCGCGGGAATCTGCATTTTGTTTGTCCTATCAACAACTTCTTCCAGCATCTCTTGTAATCCCGATGAGCTATATTCATCTGAATCAAGCACTGCGTCTGAAAAAGTCACATGATTGAAAATCGGATCCTCTGAGAAATATGAATTATAATAAATGGAGAAGCTATTCCCAAAGAGGATGTCGCAGAATATCCGATCAAATGAAGCTTCATTTTGAAGCAGCGAAGCTGCAGGGGTCAAGTTAGTCTTAGTCCCAACGTTTCCGAAATTTCCCAAAAAGCCGGTGCCAACTCTGATCTCACAGAGACGTCAGTTGTTTCAACGATCCTCTTCGCGATATCAAGGAGAAGAGAAACGGCCGTCGGCGTGTCGAG
>JASHPQ010000242.1 GCA_030037995.1 Nitrososphaerales archaeon
AGACTCAAAGTTCGACATTCTGTCGGCTGTTTCCCCCGAATATCTATTAAGGAAAACGAATCACTTTAGACAGGCATTAACTCGTCCAGTCCGCTTTCCCGGTATGAAACGCCAATATGGACTAGCTGACAACCGAGGGAACGTTCAAGTGTGCGTAACGGTAAACGCACCCATCGGGAACTGTCTCGTTTTGCATGAGTAAAAGAAAGAAAACCTGAAACATTGGATAAGCCTAACAACCAATAAACTACGATCTGAAAGTCATCGGTCTTGCAGATATGCTGCTCACAAATTGACGTGGATCCGAAAAGTACATTCGTACTGTTTGAACGCAAGTCTGCTCCGAACCTGAACGAAATCCTGACTGTCAGAAGAGAACTCGACTGATCAAGCTCCTTCGCATTAATGCGAACCCCGAGTCCTTCCTTCTCTCTACGGATCAAGCGCGTATCCAATTTCAAAGAAACTTGGACGGTCAGATCTTGTCAGATAATAATCAATCCAACCAATGCTCGACACTGAGATTTTGATGCTGTTTTTAGTGACGACTAACTTCCGGTGTCACGAAGACAGTTTCAAAATCGCAGTTGCTAGATCTCCGTCGTTGTCCTTGAGGGCCTGTTCCGCTTTCGCTTCAGAAACATTCGCCTGCTGAGCGACCAAAATGACATCTTCTTTCGTGTACTTGGGTTTCTCACGCATCCGCTCCTCGACATCCTCCCCCGTCACCTGGAAGATTCTGGCCGCCCCCTTCATTCTCACTTCAGAAACGTTTGCGTCTTTGATCACAAGATCCTTTTCGGCGGTTCGGATGATCACTTCTTCAACACCCTCAATCTGATCCATGTTGATCCCCATCCGGTCCATCATTCTCCTGGCCTGACGGTTGTCCATGTTCATCTGCGGCATGTCTAGGAAACTCCTTCCCTGATCTTAATCGCCTGCCCTCGCTTAAATTGTTTCATGGCGCGGCCGCTGATGACGGAGCGACCGACGGCCAGCAGTTCTCTCTTCTCATTCAAGACGACAACGTCCTCGCCGGCGCGTAGGGAATCACTACAGCTCGTGACGTGTTTACAAAAAACAGTTTTTCCCTTGGAGACAATTTCCGAGACTCCATCCGCCACTGTTACTATCCAGCGCGCCCTGGGATTGGGCTTGCGAGAAATCAAAAGGGACGCCCCAGCCGGAGTGGGGGCGATCGTCCCATTTGGACGAAAAGTGAACAGGACCTTTCCCGACGCGGTGTCCTCTAGCTGTTTTATTCTTCCGGTCTTTCTAGAGTGCACGAAGGATATTTTTGAGAAATCGATGTTTTTTGAAACGCCCGCGCCAAAAATGTAATCGAGGCTCATTTCACTTTTCGACTTGTCAAACTGATTTCTCTCAATGAGAAGATCCTTCTGGGATCCTCTGTTCGCAGCTCGGATTTTCGTTTTTTTAATGAGAAACTTTTTCTTCCTTGACAGCAACGACATGAGATTTCCTCACAAAGCACATAAATGCGTGTTTTGCCTGGATCTGCCTCGGTATTTCTTTTGAATTGCGAATTATGCGGTAGCAATATTCGTGGCGAAGTCCAAGTCGTCAATATTGACGGTGGGGTGTTTCGCGTGTGCAAAGGCTGTTCAAAATTTGGAACTGCGGCGCGAGTACCCAAACCCGCGGCGAGGCCTCAGCACATAGCCAGTGACGGTGGGTACGCGCCGAGGAACAGTGCTGCACCAAGGCCCAGAACTGCGGCTTCCGCCGGCCCCTCCGCCAGTTACTACGAGAACGAGGATATGATCCTAAGGGAGGATTACAGCAAGGTGATCAAGAATGCGAGGGAGCTCCTGGGGATAAAGCAGGAGGAGCTAGGGATGAAGATTAATGAGAAACCCTCGGTCATCAGCCACCTGGAAGCTGGCACGATAAAACCGACCGACGCCCTTGCAAGAAAGTTAGAGCACTTTTTGAAGATTCAGCTGTTCGTCCCGGCTGAGGATGAAATAACGAGCAGCCACGAGTAAGTGGCGCTCGAAGCATCAGAACTTCTCGCAGCGTCCCGTTCCATTTCCGCTTCCTCATGACTACAGAGAAGTCCACAGCCGAAGACTTTGATCCATCGCCTGGAGCTTCCGAAAAATACGATGTAACGGTGCTGAGGCTCGGGCACAGACTCGTGCGCGACGAACGCATTAGCACTCATGTAGGACTTGTTTCTCGGGCTTTTGGGGCAAAAAGACTAATCCTGACGGGGGCGGACGACCACACCGTCGATTCCCTCCGTCGACTCAGTACGAGATGGGGAGGTGGTTTCCAGGCAGAGTACGTCAAAAACTGGAGAGATTTCGTTCGTCACTGGCAAGGTACCAGCGTTCACCTTACCATGTACGGGGAGGATCTTAGAAATGGCATCGACCGATTGAAGAAGGACAAAGCAAGAAAAATACTGGTGGTCATCGGCGCGGAGAAAGTTCCGAAGGAAATCTACACTCTGGTCGATCTTAACATTGCCGTCGGGAATCAGCCGCACAGCGAAGTGGCCGCCCTAGCGGTTTTTCTTGACAGACTTTTTATGGGAGAAGAGCTCTATACTACCTTTGGGAATGCAAGATTGAGAGTAAAACCTAGTTTGCGGGGCAAAAAGGTGGAATTTGTAAAAAATGAAAATTGAATATGAGGATTCCTTCGTGAAAATCGCGAGCCTGCTCGGCGGGGAGGATTACGTGAAGGTGGCCAGGGCGCTGTTGAACAACGAGAATGCTACCGATGAAGAGATCGCAAGCGCCACGGGGCTGAAGATAAACTCGGTTCGCAAGGCACTCTACGATTTGTTTGGTCGATCGCTGATCTCCGGCATCAGGGTGCGGGACCTGAAAAGAGGGTGGTTCGTCTACCGGTGGAAGGCGCAGCGCGACCAGGTGGACGGTTTCATAGAGACCCAGAAGAAGAAAGCATTGGAGCGGTTGAGACAGAGGCTGGACTACGAGAAGGAGCACGAGTTTTACAGCTGCGACACTCAGACATGCAAGAAGCTGACTTTCGAGGAGGCCATGGAGGCGTTCTTCAAGTGCCCCACCTGTGGCAAGAGTCTGAACCTCATAGACAACACGGAATTCAAGCAGGCGCTAGAGTGGAAGATCAACCAGATGCACCAGGAAAGCCCGGTGCACTAGATCTCCTGACGCGGCCGCTGTAAAAAACGGCTCGCTAAAACTGGATGCCGAAATTAGAAACGAGGGAAGATAACGATGGGCTCAATGACAGCGAGAAATGACGCCGAGTCCACCGATCAGGAGGAATTCGACAAGATATACCTTGGATCTCCACCGTGGGACATTGGTCGAGCTCAGAAAGAAGTCATGCAACTGTGCGGAAATCACGAGATTGTCGGCCGCGTTCTCGATATC
>JASHPQ010000243.1 GCA_030037995.1 Nitrososphaerales archaeon
TCAAACGAATGATACATCCAATCAGGAGCAAAATGCGGCGCGGCGATTTCCTGAATTTAGGAGGTTCTGGGATTCTACTTGGCAGTAAGGGCTCATTTTAGAATACACAAAAGTGCTCCCTTTCTCTAACAATTGAAGAATAGTAGAATATTGTCAAAAATCAACAAAGAGAGAATCGTCGCAATTCCGGACATCCCTCATGATCAGGACTTGAGATGATAGATTTCACTCAAGTACAGAATATCTTTTGAAAAAAGCTCTGACCAAAAAGCGGAGGACGTTTCACTTCTTACGACTCTTTATGAAATAGCCTCGAAGGTCTCGATATTCCCTGAGTATTTTGGATCCAAAATCACTGGTCCGATACAGGGTGGAATTGCCGCGCACCTTTCTGGTGAGCAGCCCCGATCTCAGCATCTGCGATTCCATCCTTTTGAGGACCTTGTGATTCACGCCGGATTCTTCCAGCAATAACCTTGTAGTCTTTCCCTCGGCCGGGCCTTTTGACAGAACCTTTAGTATATCGATTCCCATTTCCAATTCGGATCTCCTCATGCTTGGAGCTTTTTTCATACAGACGAATCAAAAATGAGCCTTTTAGTCTCTTGAACGTATCGGAGTCCGCCATATTTTTGGAGTATTCCTGGATCGACGGTGCCAAATCTTCCTCTCCCAAGACACTGCCAAAGCAGTATGACAGTCTGTCACCGATATCAAACGGTAAAAACGAGCGGTACATACAGCCAGGAGTAAAGTGCGGCGCGGTTCTTTCCTGATTTTTAGTTAGCTTTTAGCTTTTTTTTCTATTTTGAGGGCCGGTGAATCAACCTCTATATTCGACGGCAATAGAAGGGCTAGATCCAGCTTATAGAAGTCGACCACTTCCTCTTTTCAATTTGTAGGATCCTTTGTGGCCATCGTGGTCGCTCTCCTGGCCCAATAATTACTACCTGAACAGACAGCCACAAGCGTGCCTGGCTCGGAATCAAAGTGATTTCCTTGAGCTCCTTGATACTCCTGAGTTTATTGTGCAATTTTTCATCAGTTGTCAGAAGCTTGGTCCCGAGCCGTTTAGCCAAAGTCACGAATAGGGAATCGTATATTTGTATTTCGTGCTTTATGTCGAGTTGGAGAGCTTCGTTCAGGAGTTCCTTGTTCGACATCACCTGGCAATTATCCGAAATGAATTCGGACGCTTGCTTCAAAGCTTCGTAAGCAGGATCGACGGACTGTTTGAAGATCGCTATGCTCTTCCAGGGGGGTCACGCTTCCGATTTCCGCGTATGAAATGTCCATCGTCGCAAAATTATCATATCTTTGAACGGTGTGTGCTACCAATCCCTCGTAAAACTCTAAGAGGCTTGCAGGGTACGAATAATAAGGCTGTAGCTTTTGAAATTCATTCTGCAGGCAGGAAATTGGTATCACGACTGGAAAATAATTGAGACTGCAGTTCCTGAAGCCGACAGACTGGGATTTTGGGGATTTGTAATGCCGGATCACTACATGTGGGGCGAGGATCGCGGGGGCAATTCCACTCTTGAAACATGGATTGCTCTGACGTACTTGGCAGCAAAAACGGGGCAGCTCCACCTGGGTACGCTTGTCACCCCCGTTCCATTTCGGCCTCCTGGGATGCTGGCGAAAGAAGTCACTACTCTTGACGTCCTATCTGGAGGAAGAGCGCTGCTGGGCGTCGGGGCCGGATGGTCAGAGACGGAATTTCAAGGGTATAGTGTTTGGGATGCCCCCAAAGTGCGAGTGGACAAAACTCAAGAAGCATTGCAACTAATTTGGAAGCTTTGGAGCAGCAAGGAGAAGGTAGACTGGAAAGGCAAGTACTACAGTGCATCCGGAGCTGTGTTGGAGCCCAAGCCCGTCCAGAATCCCCACCCGCCACTGCTCTTCGGTGGACCCGGCAAAAGGATGCTCAAAATGGCTGGAAAGTACGCAGACATTTGCTTGATACCGTCGTGGACCCAGATCGGGAGACAAGAGGCAAAGCAGATCGTGTTAGATGCGGCTCGGGAAAAGTCCAGGGAGAACAAGATTGCTTTTGCCGGTCTCTCGTTTTTCCGCGACAAGTATGACCGAAACGAGGCCTCAAAAATGGTGTCCGCGGCGAAGGACGAAGGATGTGAATACTACGTTGCGGGATTTCCTCGCTCCAGCTATTCGGAGGCCATGAGGGATTTCGCAGGTCAAATCATGCCTTCTTTTGGGTGATCCCGGGAAAGAGATCAGAGGCCGGCGCGCCAGTGCTTTACGGCGAGCTCCTTTTGCCCCTTTTTCCAGACGATTCTGTCCTGCCTAGAAATCTGCACTATCCTAGTAAGTGGAATGGGTAAATACTCTTCCGAGTCCATGAACTCCCTCAAATTTGCATCCCTTACCACATCCTTGTCTCTGTAAGAGACCGTGTATCTTAGAGGATCGTCCTTGTACATCGCGTAGCTGATCGTTTCCTCAAGACTCCCTTTCCTTTTACTTGTTCTGTTAGGACGTTTGAGATCAACTTTCAATTCTTGGTCTAGTCCCATTTCTTTGCGACAGCAGAATAATACGCGTTCCAATATGGATCGCCCACAGGACGCGCGATCGGGACTTTTTTGTCGTTTTGCACGACAAATACTCCTTCTCTCCTCTCGACCATTTCCCCACAGACGGACGCATGCACTCCGCCCTCTTCCAGTTTGCTAACGACAGTGGGCGCTCTTTTCGGATTGCACGTTATCAGCAACGCTCCCTCACCGAGGCTCCAGTACGGATCGATTTGAAATAGTCTGCAGATCGAAGCTGTTTCATCTGAAATCGGGATGTTAGACTCGAAGACCCTCATTCCCAGCGATGACGCCCCAGCAAGTTCCATCATGCAGGTTAACACGCCCCCTTCCGCTACGTCATGCATAGCAGTTACTCCTTCTTCTCCGTCCAGCGACGTAGCATGCATTGCATCATTCAAGACAGAGATGTTCCTGAAATAATCTGCTGCCTTGCTTTGGATTCTTTCCCCCAACTTCTGTCTCACTACATTGGAAAAGATCTTGGACAGGAGGCCCGTGGTCGAAATCGCGGCTCCTTTCGTGAGTATCACGCTGTCTCCCAGCTTCGCGCCGCTTGACACGACTACCTTTAGTCTCTTTCCAACTGCGAGAGTAGTTCCAGACCCGATGATGGTGAGCTCAAGACCCTCAAACTTGCCAGTATTGCCGCCGACAATCGAGATGCCCAAGGCCGAGCATTCGCGGCTGAGAGCTCTCCAATATCTTTCCAGAGTCTCATTGGAGAGATTCTGCGGAAGGTTAAGGTCTACCAGCATATATTGCGGAGCTAATCCGCTGGTGGAAATGTCGTTCACGAGTAGATTGACCGACATCCAGGCAGACTCTTCTGCCCCGAGCTCGGGAATGAGGGAGATCGGGTCGGTGGATGCAACAAGCACCAGATCTTTTCCCAGATCTATTACACAAGTGTCTAATCCTGCCGCGGGGCCGATGAGAATCTCTTTGCGTTTCGCACCCAAGTTTGGATAAATAACATTCTGCATTACATCTGGGGAGATCTTTCCGGGAATTTCCTCAGCGGACGCGATCAGTCACTCCTCCGATTCGGGATTAGGCCGGGGACTCGTCATTAGGGAGTGCCACATCATTCTAAAATTCACAAAAAAATACCAAAATTTTTTTCCCCCAAAAAATTGGATATTTAATTGCCAGCTGAAAATGAATAAGTGATGCATTGAGTACATGCTGGACTAGAGAACCAGTGCCAGCGCCCTAACTGGACTTGCCGATCCCCCGTAAAGCCGAAGTGGTGCCCCTACGAAATAGAAATCCTTGCCCAGCAATTTGTCCAGGTTCCATAGATTTTCAAACACAGCGATCTTTTGGGGCAGCAATACCTTGTGAGCCGGGAACGGAGGATGGTCGGGACTGGGAGAGTCGAAGCCTACCGCATTAGCTTTGAGTTCGGCCACGTACTTCGACGCGCCCTCGCTCAAGGTGGGATGTTCCAACCATTCGGAGGAAGACGACTTGTCCGTATAGCCAGTGTAAAAGAGGATTATTGATCCCTCCGCAACGTTTCGGTTGAGTTTTTTGAGAGAGCTATGAACATCTTCCTTGGTAATGTCATAATTCTTCCCCTTGCCCTTGAAATCCAAAACGACGCCAGGACCCAAGTACCTGTTCAGTGGGACTTGATCGATAGTCAGGGCGCCGTCAAAGAAGTGGGCCGGGGAATCCACGTGGGTGCTGGTATGCTCGGCGAAGGTCCAGATGAACGAGGCGTACCCCTCCTTTCCAACCGTCGTATAGCTGGCTCTAAGCGGCTGTGGATATCCGGGAAACACTGGCGTGTCGAGACTCTTCATGGGAACTGAAAGATCTACTACTTCCTTGATTGCCGGAAAATTTCTCGAGCTCATTTTCGAGTTTGACTATGGCTTTTCGTTGCCGGACGAGATAAAAACTTTGAACCACCGATGAAAAATTTCGACGTTCTGCCATCTGGAATCCCTGGCCGGTTTCATCGCTTCTTCTTTAAATTTGCAACTTTTGCAGTCTTCATGCATGTTTCTCTCTAGCATCGAGGGATCTCCATCGCTCGAGGTTGTTAACTTAGTCTTGCAAAAGCGATCCAAGGGCGAGAAAGTGATCTCGCTTGCCATTGGAGATCCTGCCTCCAACACTCCCGCCGAAATTGTGGAGGCGGCGTTTTCGGCAATGAAAAGCGGCCAGGTACACTACGTCCCGTCCTACGGCACGCCCGAGGTCCGCCACGCAATCAGCAAAAAAGTCCACCGAAGGAATGGGATAACAGCGGAACCGGAGGAAACTATCTTCTTAACTACTAAACTTGCAGTCTATGCATCTTTATTCGCAATTTCCGAGCTTAGTTATGAAGCGCTCGTCCCAGATCCCGGCTATTTTTATTCGGAACCGGTGGTCCTCTCGGGAGGAACTCCTGTTCGATACAGGCTAAAAGAAGATTTTTCACTGGACATGGCAGAGATCAAGAAAAGAGCTACTTCTAAGACAAAGGCGATCCTCGTGAATTCGCCGTCTAATCCCACGGGTCGCGTGATGGGAAAGGGCGAATTAGAAGAGCTCTACGCCTTTTGTGTTGAAAGAGGAATTTACATTATCTCGGACGACGCGTACGAAGATCTTGTCTACGATGGCGTATCGCATGTCGCCGTTGGTTCTCTCGAACCAAAACCGGATAAAGTGATTTCGATCTTTAGCTTGTCGAAGAGCTACGCGATGACTGGATGGAGAGCTGGTTATCTCACTGCTTCAGAAAAGGTGATCTATCTCATCAACAAGTTTCTTGAGAATACCGTAACCTGTTTTCCGCCTTTCATTCAGAAGGCCTCAGAATATGCTCTCGACAACGGCGACAGAATCATAGAAGCTCAGAAAAAGGAATATTCTCAGAAGAGGAGGCTGTTACTCGAAAAAATGGATAGAATCCCGGGTCTAGAGGCGAACGAGATTCAGGGCGCCTTCTACGCGTTTCCAAAGTTGCAGAGTTCAGGCTTATCTTCCACTGAATTTTCTAAGCGACTGTTGCAGGAAGAAAATGTTGCCGTGCTGCCGGGTATCGCATTTGGAGAAGCGGGCGAAGGACGAATCAGGATCTCCTTCTCGGGAGGGACAGGGGAATTGGAATCCGGCTTGGATAAAATCGCAAGCTTCCTTTCCAAACTGAGCTAAGCTTGATAATCATAATAGGATATAGGGTGCATGAGTCAAAGATGCGCGGAAACGGCCCAAAAGGCGCATATCTGAAAGGCTCTCCAAACGATGTTGCGTGTTGCCGTAATGTTATCTATCATTTCCCAAACTAAACTGAACGAAGTTTTATTGGCAACTTTCTTGGTTGAACATCAGCACACTGACGAAACCTGTCCGGCACAGTCCAGTGAGAACGCGAGGATGATGGAAGGTCTGGTGTTGGGAGAAGAGAGGTTGAAAGAATGTGGTGTCAAAATCATTGAGGACGGCAAGGTGAAAGGAGAGCACCGATTGCTTATTCTCGTAGAAGCTCCGGCCCGCCAGAACGTGGAAAAGTATGCGGAACCCTTCAAAATGGTCGGTCCTACCAAAGTACTGGACCTTACCACCTGCGGAGCTTTTCTGGACGAAGTCTTAGCCGGAACGGCAAAAGGCTGTCGCTGAGTACAAAAATTCTTTCTTTTTCGTGAATGGGACTCTTTCTCAGTTTTGAAGAAAGAGGTGAGCCTATCTTTTTCAACTATCTCACGCTGGGGCCTGGAATTTTAGTCCTAATAACCAGCAAGATTCAAGAACCGACTGCGGACACTTTCTGATCAGTTCCTGGTTTTGGAGTCGACATTTGCGAAATCGGTTGATCAGCTGCAGAAGCTGAAACTCCTGACCGAAAAGGATCTTCGGCTCATAGAAGAAGTGGACGAAGTTTGCGCGGATTTATCGCTTGCAGAGTTTGAGGCTTACGTAGAGCGGCGGTTTAATGACTCGGCTCCAAAGATGCTTTCCGAGCGAGGGCTCATGGGCCTTCCTATTGAAGAAAAGTACGGTGGAAAGGGCGTGGGCATGCTGGTGCACTCGCTCATCATGGAGCGTCTCGGGCAGCTGGGAATGGGAATCGTGACGCTGGTAGACGTGCATCAATTTCTCGGGAGCCTGACCGTTCAGCAGTGGGGAAGCCAGGAGCAAAAGTCGCGAATTCTTCCCAAAGCCGCGACGGGAGAGGCAATTCTGGCATACGCGCTCACGGAGCCCGAAGCTGGCAGCGACCCCTCTTCCATGGTCACCAGCTTCTCGGAGGCAAGGGATGGCTACGTCCTTAACGGCTCAAAGTACCTGATATCAAACGGTTCGATTTCGCGTTACGTTATCGTATTCGCCAAATCGAGTCTGGATGGTTCTGTTACGGCTTTCATTGTCGACTCCCGGACAAAAGGGTTCACGGTCGCAATGCATCTTTCAGAAAAATTAGGACTGTTTACCTCCGATACCGCACTGCTCGAGTTTGAAGACATGGCAGTTCCCAAAGATGCGGTCCTCGGAAAACTGGGAAAAGGATTCTCGGTCGCATACTCGGCCCTCCTCAATGGCCGAATCGGTATCGGGTCCGGCTGCCTTGGGGTGATGGAGGACTGCCTCAACTCCAGCGTCGAAAGGGCGAGAAACCGAGTGCAGCACGGAAAAGTAATTGGAAAGCACCAGCTCATTCAAAAACACATTGCAAAGATCGCTTGCAATCTAGAGTCGTCGCGCTGGCCGGTCTACAGCGCCGCGATGCTGAAGGAAGAATTGGATTCCAGGTCACAAAATATCGAGCTGAGAAACGAGGTTGATAGATTGAGTGCGACGGCAAAACTCATCGCGTCGTCGAACGCGTTCGACTCTGCAGACCGAGCGGTGCAAATTCACGGCGGGTTTGGTTACTCTCTGCTTTCGCCGGTGGCGAGGCACCTGCTCGATTCAAGGGTCGCGCGAATTTACGAGGGAACCGACGAAATTATGGAGCTGAAGATCGCTTCCACCATTCTCGGAAAAGAGTTCGAAGTGTACAGATAGTACGAGTACCAAGAAGGATAGAATGGAAAAATGAAGTTCCATCTGGACGGGGCAGTTTCGATAAAAGCCAGCCCGGAGAAGACCTTCACCAGTTTGTCCAATCCAGAGTTCATGGTCTCTACCATACCGGATCTGCAGAGCTACAAAATCCTCGATCAGGATCACTTTGAAGCAAAGATCAAGGTAGGAATTTCCGTCGTCAGGGGAACGGTTGACATGAAGTTTGAGCTCAAAGACAAGACCGGGGGAAATCACGCTCGTCTCCTTGGCGACGGTGCGGGTGCCGGAAGTCGCATGCATATCGACAGCACTCTGGATCTCTCACCGGAAGGCGAGGGAACAAAAATGGCATGGTCAGCGGACGCAGACCTCGGGGGCCTAATGGCGGGCATTGGATCGCAGATACTGAAGAGCCAGAGCGAAAAACAGGTCAGTCAGATTTTTTCCAACATCAAAGCAAAACTAGAGGCTACATCCTCTAGCTGATCTACTCCGGACATGTCAGTCAGAAGCTCCGCGAAAGGGCCCTCCGGACTTTTTCGGGCCGTCGCCATGTTGAAAGAAATTCGCAGAAAGGGCTGGAGTAAGGCTGACATCAGAGACCAGGAATCGGTGGCCGATCACAGCTTCAGGATGGCGATCATCGGAGCTTTTCTGTCAGAAGAGCTTAAGCTAGATCCTGCCAAAATAATGCGGATGTGCCTCATCCACGATCTTGCGGAAAGCGAAATCGGCGATCTGACCCCCGAGGAGAAAACCTCGGAAAAGGCCCACAGACAAGAAGAGGATCGAGTCTCCAGAGCGATATTCAGTACCCTGCCCGATAGGGAAAGGAAAGTGTTCCTGCGCGACTGGACAGAACTTTTTGAGATGAAGAGCCGAGAGGCAAAGCTTGTCTGGCAGATTGACAAACTCGAAATGGGTCTTACCATGAAAGACTATCTTCGGGCCGGGGGTAACCGAGCTAAACTCGCGGAATTCAATCCGTCGTCGCATCTAACTCGGGAATTGAAGGCCATTCTAGAGGGATATTGAGAAAGCGGGAATTCTTAGGATGGGTGCTCTAATATCAGAGGAGCCTTTGTTGACTCCTCCTCTCCACGGGCCGCACGTTCTTTCGAGAAACGAAATCAGCTTCGTTGTTTGGGCTCCCTATGCCAAGAGGATGAAGCTGGAGATCTCCTACGGGGATCATTCCAACCACTCCTTCGACATGATTTCCCATGCCAAGGGATATTTCGCCGTCACCTGCGAGACTTCAGGAGGCCTTCAATATCGGTATCTCATCAACGGGAGGAAGAAGAGGCCCGATCCGGCCTCGAAGTTTCAACCAAGAGGAGTCAATGGTCCGTCCTCGGTTGTCTTTCCTAATTCCTTCAATTGGCACGATCAATCTTGGATGGGAGTTCCTCGAGCTAACCTGATTATCTATGAAATGCACGTCGGCACGTTCTCCAGCAAGGGCACTTTTGAAGCTGCGATTCCGTACCTTGGCTACCTCAGAGATCTTGGTATTACCGCCATTGAGCTCATGCCCATTGCCCAGTTTCCGGGGGAGAGGAACTGGGGCTACGATGGAGTGGATCTATTCGCTCCGCAGAATTCGTACGGCGGCCCCCAGGGATTGAAAAAACTCGTAGACGGTTGTCACCAGAAAGAGCTTTCGGTAATTCTCGACGTGGTATACAATCATGTCGGCCCGGAAGGGAACTATCTCGGCGATTTCGGCCCGTACTTTTCCGACAAGTACAGAACCCCCTGGGGCCCGGCCGTAAATTACGACGAGTCCGGATCTGATGAAGTTCGCAAGTTCGTCGTGCAGAACGCGGTTTACTGGATCGAGGAATTTCATCTGGACGGGTTGCGTTTAGACGCCGTCGATAAAGTCCTGGACATGTCTCCGAGGCATATTCTCCTGGAAATAGGAGAGAGGGTTCACGAGGTTGGAGAGATCTTGGGTAGAGAAGTCCACGTCATTGCCGAAAGTGACCTGAACGATCCAAGAATAATTCGCCCTAAAGAAATCGGCGGCTATTCGGTTGACGCTCAATGGGCCGATGACTTTCAGCACTCGGTCCACTCGTACTTGACCGGGGAACGCTTCGGTTATTATTCTGATTTTGGAAACATCAAAGATATTGCAAAGTCCCTTACGTCGGCCTTTGTGTATGACGGGAGGTATTCAAACCACAGAGGAAGGTCACATGGCGTTCCGGCGAATGGATTGGGCGGAGACAAATTCGTGTACTGTCTCCAAAATCACGATCAGGTCGGCAACCGCCCCAACGGCGAGAGACTGTCCTCCCTTGTCTCTTTCGACAGGTTAAAGGTCGCAGTGGCGCTCCTGATACTTTCTCCTAGCCTCCCCATGCTTTTCATGGGCGAAGAGTACGCGGAGGTGGCACCGTTTCACTACTTTGTCAGCCATTCAGGCAAAGAGCTCACGAAGGCAGTCAAAGAAGGGAGGAAGAAAGCGCACCTTCGCGATGGCTTGGAACGCCGGTTCGCCGACCCGGAAGCGGAGTCTACCTTTCTAGAATCGAAACTAGACCACGGACTAAAATCGGCAGGGATCCACAAAACAGTACTTGAATACTACAGAGACGTCATTCAAGTTAGAAACTCGCATGGTCCACTCAGAAATCTCCAGCGAAGCTGTCAGGAAATAGTACTGCTCGAAAATGAAAGTACGATAATAGCTAACAGAAGTTTTGGACAAGAAGTTGTCAAATGCGTTTTCGTGCTGGGAGAAAGGGCAGTGAAGATAGAGAACCCAGCTGTTGGCAATGGGATGTGCAAGGTCTTCGATTCGACAACCTATCAAGAAAACTCTATTCCAAAAAGAATCGAGACGAGACCACGAGAATCTCCGAATAGCGATCTGGAGCTTCGACCTTTCAGTGCCACAGTATTTGCAATTCGATCGGAACCGCGGTGACAAAAAACGCCTCCTTCCCAAGAGAAGACCAAACTGGCGCTAGTTGTCCACAATCACCAGCCGGTTGGCAACAAGAACGAGATCATAGAACGCATTTACAGAACCGCGTATTCCCCTTTCCTGAAGGTGCTAAATGCGTATCCGAAGATTCAGGTGAATCTCCACTACACCGGCTTCCTCCTCGACTGGATGGAAGAACACCATCCTGATTTCGTGCAGTTATTGCGGAAAATGGTGGAGCGAAATCAGGTCGAGCTTGTGGGGGGCGCGTACTACGAACCGGTAATCTCCGCAATTCCGGATGCGGACGTGATCGGCCAAACCGCCCTTCTGTCAAGGAAGATCACGGCGATGTTTGGCACGGAGCCGCACGGCTTCTGGACTGCGGAGCGCGCGTGGGAACCGCAGCTCCCGGAGGTTCTAGCAGAGGTCGGAGCCAGACATACTTTCGTGGATGACATCAGTTTCGAGAGCGTTGGACTGAGCGAAGCTGGATGCTTCGAGTCTTACTTGGTCGAAAGCCGTGGTCGTTTTGTTACGGTCTTTCCTATACTGAAGAAACTCCGGTACTTCATCCCATTCCGGCCGGTCTCGTCTACGATCTCCTATCTGAAGACGGCTGGGGGCCGGGGCCTTGCAGTTTACGGTGACGATGGCGAGAAATTCGGCGCCTGGCCCTCAACCTATGAGCGAGTCTACAAGGAACGCTGGTTGGATTCCTTCTTTGAAGAAATCACCAGGCGAAGCTGGATTGAGACGGTAAAGATCTCGGATTACCTAAAACAGAACCCCTCTCGAGGAAGAGTGTACCTTCCCGCGTCAACCTACTCCGAAATGATGGAGTGGGCGATTCCGATCTTCACTCCGCCCGGAGTAAAAAAGGATAGAAGATCCCTAGAAAGAGGAAAGGAGGCGATCCCGCATCGGGGCTTCTGGCGTCTCTTTCTGGCGAAATACCCAGAAAGTGCGAGAATGTATGCGAAGATGCTTAATCTGAGCGAACTCATCCACTCATTGCAAGTGACCGAAGAAGGCGGTCCGCTCCTTGATCTCTGGAAGGGTCAGTGCAACGATGCTTACTGGCATGGTATATTCGGAGGATTGTATGCCCCCATCCTTCGCAGGATTACCTACGAGAATCTAATTAGGGCACAGGTGGGATACGAGGGCAAAATCTTTGGGTACGAAAAGAACTGGCTTTCAGTGGATATAGTTCATAATACCGGCGCGCCCGAGTTTCATCTGAATTCTGAGAATCTGGGCATTGTGATTTCACCTTCCTTGGGAGGAGCGATCTGCGAACTGGACTTCAAGCCGCGATACTTGAATATGCTGGATACTCTTACGAGAAGGCCCGAAAGATATCACTCCGAGATCAAAAAGGGATCTCGCAGAACTATTGTACCGGAGACCAAGAAGAGAAAAGCCGTGTCCATACATGAGCCCCTCGGAGCGAAGGAAAGTGGACTCGAGGGATTGCTGATCTATGACAGGTACCAAAAGTTCACCTTTGTAGACTATCTCGTTCCCATCGACACGGAGATCGAGTCCTTTATGACTCAGGATTTTCGGGAGCTCGCGAGGCTTCCGACATGCGTGTATGAAGCAGAGATTCAGAAGTCTAATCAGACTGCTGCTTTGATCCTCACTTCTAAGAGCGGTTGCGAGAACGGAGGGGAGATCCACATCAAAAAGGAGATCGACCTTCCGGCAGACGGCCTGAGTTTCCGAGTCGTCTATGACTTTCGGTTTACGACAGATCAACCCAGCTCGGCGCTCTTTCTTCCCGAGATTAATCTTGGAAGCTTGTCGGACCGGGGGTTCGCTAGAGACTTTTCCAAGAGCAAAGTAGCCAGGAAGGATTTTCTGGAGGTGCCATACAAAGAGCTTGGAGTAAATGCGTTGATAACTTGTCCGGGTGCGAGTTCAGTTTGGATTATACCGGTCAAAACGGTGTCCCTTTCAGAAAAGGGCTTTGAGAGTAACCTCCAGGGTATCTCCATTTTGCCGAAGTATCTCGTCAAACTAAATTCCGGAAACAGTTCATTCCAGACCTCGATCGAAGTACGGGTACAATCTAACTGAAGACCAATATTTGCTAAAGAGCAGGATTTTGATATGCAAGAAATCGAAAGCACCGTTTCGCCTGAACAAATAGAACGGCTGGTCGCCTGCGAAGAGGCGAGCCCTTCACAGGTTCTAGGCCCTCACTTTTCCGCTGACGGAAAGCTTCTTTCGATTAGAGCGTACCTCCCCAGAGCCGTCAGAGCGTGGCTCAACCGAGGAGGAGACGAGAAAACGGAGTTCAGCCAAACGGATTCCCGCGGATTCTGGGAAGCTCACGTAATATCCGAGACGATTCCGAAGTACACGATTTCGTTCCAAGACAGAAGTGGCTACATTGACGAGAGGGAGGATCCCTACGCCTTCGAGTCGCAGCTGGGGGAGATCGACCTTTACTTATTCGGCGAAGGAACTCACAGGAAAATCTACGACAAATTGGGCTCGCACGTCATGCGGGAGGACTCCGTATTGGGAACTCACTTTGCCGTTTGGGCTCCGAACGCCAAGGCAGTGTCACTCGTAGGGGATTTCAATCACTGGGAGGCCGGGGAAACACCGATGAACATCAGAGGAGCTTCTGGGATATGGGAGATTTTTGTACCTAGAATCAGGGAAGGGGAGGTCTACAAGTATGCGATACATTCAAACTCTGATGGAAAAATTCATCTCAAAGCAGATCCGCTCGCATTTAGAGCTGAAGTGAGGCCCCGCACCGCTTCAATTGTTGCAAATCTAGACGAATATCATTGGACGGACGAAGAATGGTTCCGAGCAAAGAAGGAGAAATTTGACACTTCTTCTTCTCCGATTGCAATCTACGAAATGCATCTCGGTTCCTGGAAAAGAGCGGCCGACGGATCATTCCTGAATTACCGTGACATAGCGGACGCTTTGGTCCCCTACCTCAATGACTTGGGCTTCACTCACGTGGAACTGATGCCGGTGATGGAGCACCCCTTGGACGATTCGTGGGGGTACCAGGTGGTGAACTACTATACGCCAACCTCTAGGTACGGCTCGCCCGAAGATTTCATGTACTTCGTCGACAGATGCCACAGAAGCGGGATCGGGGTCATTCTGGACTGGGTGCCCGCTCACTTTCCCAAAGATGATTATGGTCTCGCAGCGTTTGACGGCACTCACTTGTACGAACACGAGGATCCCAGGAGGGGAGTGCAGCCTGACTGGGGGACTTTGATTTTCAATTACTCCAGGAAGGAAGTTAAGGCGTTTCTTACTTGCAACGCGTTGTTCTGGCTCGACAAGTATCACGCCGATGGCTTGAGGCTGGACGCGGTCGCATCGATGTTGTATCTGGATTATTCGCGAAAGGAGGGTGAATGGATTCCAAACCAGTACGGAGGAAGAGAAAATCTGGAGGCCCTCGAATTCCTGAGAGAGACCAACGAAGTGATGCATGAATATTTTCCAAAATCCATGATGATTGCCGAAGAGTCCACCGCATGGCCCGGGGTGACGCACCCAGTTGACAAGGGAGGTCTTGGTTTCGACTTGAAGTGGAACATGGGCTGGATGCACGACACCCTCGAGTACTTCCAGGCGGATCCAATATTTCGAAAGCATCATCAGAGAAACTTGACTTTCAGTCTACTCTATGCTTTCAGTGAAAAATTCGTTCTCGTCTTTTCCCACGACGAAGTAGTTTACGGGAAAAGGTCCATGGAATACAAGATGCCGGGAGACGAGTGGCAGCGGTTTGCAAATCTTCGTCTCTTGATCGGCTACATGTTTGCACACCCGGGCAAGAAATTGCTCTTCATGGGGACAGAATTCGGCCAGCGAAACGAGTGGAACTTTCGGACAGAGCTGGATTGGAGAGAAACCTCCAGTCCACTAAACAACGGGCTGATGACTTACGTCCGGGATGTCAATCGTGTTTACTCTGACTGTGCTGAGCTCCATGTGCTGGATTTTTCCTATTCAGGGTTCGAGTGGATCGACTTCAAAGATTCGGAGCACAGCACCATCAGTTTCATGAGGAAGGTGGGTGAGAATTCGGACCGGTTCTCCTTGATCGTGTGCAACATGACACCGGTTCCGAGATACAACTATCGTGTCGGAGTCCCGAGTGATGGCTATTACAGGGAGATACTGAACAGCGATGCCAAGGAGTACGGTGGGAGCGGCGTTGGAAATCTGGGCGGAGTTAAATCGGAAGATATACCATGGCACGGGAGACCGAATTCGTTGCGTCTGACGCTTCCGCCTCTCGCCATCCTGATTCTTAGGTTTGAAAAAACTTTGCATCCATGAGAAAGTGACGGGAGTAGGATGTCGTTCGGAATAGACCCAGTGAAGCACCTTGGGTTCGGGACTTATGTCAAGCCGACGCGTCGAATAAGTGAATCCCACCAGCCAAGTGCGATTCAAATTCTGGACGTGTCTCCGCAACTGGATTGCGCCCGCTTTCCTCCTAAGCGAATTCAAGGTGAGGAGTTGACTGTTAGCGCGGACATCCTAAAGCCGGGGCACGAGCTTCTGGCGGTAAACCTTGCTTGGAGAATGCGGGGCGGCGATGAAAATTGGAACCGGCAGGCGATGGAATTCGTCTTCAACGAGGACCGGTGGACCGCAACAGTGTTGCTCGACCAACTTGGATTTTTCGAGTTCTTCATCGAGGCTTGGAATGATCGGTACTCCAAAAAAATACAGGAAATTGATCGATGGCTCAAATCCGGCGAGGATGTCTCCGCAGATGTAATAGATCTCATAGAGCTTGCAAGGGCTGCGATAGAATCCGCGCCATCTTCCGCAAGGGATTTGATAATAGATCGTCTGAACGGCCTCCCCGACGGAACCTCATCAATTTCTTCGCACGAAGCAGAACAGATTGCAAAGAGACTATCGGAAGAATCTTTCTCTTCTCTGATCATCGCGAACCTTGATAAAAAGGAATACAGCCAGTCTGGAGTTTTCACCGTCATAGTTGACCGACCTGTAGCACGGTACTCTGCATGGTACGAAATGTTTCACCGCTCTCAAGGAACCGTCGAGAACAAGAGCGCCACCTTCAAGGACTGCGAGAAAAGGCTCGAGGATGTCAAACGAATGGGGTTCGATATAGTCTACCTGCCTCCAGTCCATCCCATTGGGCACACAAACCGCAGAGGACCGAACAACACCAAAAGCGAATCAAAGGAAGATCCCGGCAGTCTCTGGGCAATAGGGGACGAATCTGGAGGGCACAATACCTTGCATCAGGATCTGGGGACGTTCGAGGACTTCGCGGCTCTCGTTTCGAAAGCGAAAGATTTAGGCATGGAGGTCGCTCTGGATCTCGCCTTCCAAGTCTCGCCGGATCATCCCTACGTTAGGGAACATCCCCAGTGGTTTTTTTACCGCAAGGATGGAACGATCCGCTTTGCGGAGAACCCTCCAAAGAGGTACTACGACATTTATCCCTTGAATTTCGAAAACGATGATTGGAAGTCCCTCTGGGAAGAGCTGAGGAGGGTGGTAGAATTTTGGATCGATCATGGTGTAAGAATCTTCAGGGTAGACAACCCTCACACGAAACCGGTTCCCTTCTGGGAGTGGCTGACTTCCACTATCAGATTAGAACACCCGGAAGTGATCTTTCTTTCAGAGGCCTTCACCAGGCCGAAGCCGATGAAGCTGCTCGCAAAAGCAGGATTCGACCAATCATACACCTATTTCACTTGGAAGAATACCAAGTACGAGTTAACAGAGTTCATCAGAGAATTCCTCCTTTCTGAGATCTCGGAGTACTATCGCCCCAATCTATTCACGAATACTCCGGACATACTCTCAGAGTACCTCCAGACGGGCGGGAGACCGGCTTTCAAGATCAGAGAAGCTCTGGCCGCCACGCTATCCGCCTCGTACGGAATTTACAACGGCTTTGAATTGTGCGAGAACAAGCCCAAAAGCAAGGGGTCGGAGGAATATCTAAACTCCGAAAAATACCAGTACAAGGTCTGGGACTGGGACCGAGAAGGCAACATCAAGAACTACATATCGAAAATCAACAAGATCAGAAAGGAAAATCCCGCGCTCCATCAGAACTCCAACCTGAAGCTGCTGGATTGCTATGGAGATCAAATAATATTCTACGGAAAGTGGTCTAGAGATCTCGGTAACGTAATCCTAGTGGCCGTAAATCTGGATCCATTCTCGGTGCATGAAACGACAGTGACGGTTCCAATCCAAGAGCTGCATCTGACAGGGAGCTACGTCGTCAGAGATTTAATCACCGAGCGAAATTTTGTCTGGAACGGGGAAAGAAACTACATAAGACTGGATCCGAACGTTGAACCGGCGCACGTGCTCAGATTAGAAAAATAGGAGAATGAGGATCTACAAAGGTTCAAGAATGGCAAAAGGAAGGCTCTTGAAAGCTTCACTACTTCTTTTCCCGCACGATCGTGTTTCGTGGATATTTCCTCCTATGTCAGCACATTTCTGAAGTTCATGACACCTTGATAGGAGGAAGGAAGTTCGGCAAGCGTATTTCCCCAACAATTTTCTCCGATCGGCGAAACATTACGCTCTCCCAACAACTCCCTGAAGAATCGGGCCGCGGTAACAAGCACTCGCTGCGTCGGAGTTGCGAAACAATGTGGAATAGTTGAGACGGTCGGCTGAGATGAGTTAAGAAACTCTCCTCAGGACGACGACCGACCTTTCCTCCAGCTCGAACTGGTCGCCGCCCCGGATACTCTTCTCGGCATCTTTGAGTTCACGACCGTAAGTATGCATTGCGACCTCCCATCTTTCTCCAGCCTTTGGCATCCGGAACAGCGTCGATTCCCCCTTTGCATTCAGCAAGATTAGGAAAGTGTGATCGGCGATCCGGCCGCCTTCCTGATTAAACTCGTCCATCGCGTCGCCGGAGAGGATCATGCCGATGGTATGGATCCTGGATTCGTTCCAGGCCTGCTCCGTCATCTCTTGTCCATTTGCCTGCAACCAAGTAATGTCTTTCGAGGCCCCAAACAGCTTCCTTCCCTGAAAGAACTTTTGTCTCCTGAAGACTGGGTGTTCTCTTCGAAACGAGATCAGATTTCTCGTGAAACTTACGAGCTCTTTTTGGTCGTCGTCGAGGTCCCAGTCAAACCAGCTAATTTCGTTATCCTGGCAGTAGGCATTATTGTTCCCCCTCTGAGTTCTGGCTATTTCGTCGCCTCCCAACATCATAGGAACTCCTTGCGAAAGGAAAAGCGTGCAAAGAAAATTCTTCATCTGTCTTCTTCGAAGGGAGATTATTGCGGGATTTTTGGTGTCGCCCTCCTCCCCCATATTCCAGCTTATGTTGTCGTCGGTGCCGTCCTTGTCGTCCTCCTTGTTTGCCTCGTTGTGTTTTGAATTGTAGCTTGCGAGGTCGCGCAAGGTGAATCCATCATGGCAGGTGACAAAATTGATGCTCGCGTGTGGACTCCTCCCGTTTTCCTGGTAGAGGTCGCTCGATCCGGTAAGCCGGTACGCGATCTCCGGAACCTGGCTTTCGTCTCCGCGCCAGAAGCGTCTGATCGAATCTCTGTACCTACCATTCCACTCGGCCCATAGCACCGGAAAGTTGCCCACCTGATAACCGCCGCTGCCTAGATCCCAGGGCTCCGCAATGAGCTTCACTTGCGATATGATCGGATCCTGCTGAATGACTTCGAAAAAGCTCGACAGATGGTCGACCTCCCAGAGCTCGCGCGCGAGTGTGGAAGCAAGGTCGAAGCGGAAGCCGTCAACGTGCATTTCCAGCACCCAGTACCGCAGACTGTCCATTATCATCTGGATGACTCGCGGATGGCGCATGTTCAAACTGTTGCCGGTCCCGGTAAAATCGACATAGAAGCGGGGATTTTCCGGTGAAACTCTGTAGTAGGAAGTGTTGTCAATGCCCCGGAAACTGATCGTGGGGCCTAAGTGATTTCCTTCCGCGGTGTGATTGTAGACCACGTCGAGGATGACTTCGATTCCCGCCCGGTGAAAAGCCTTCACCATGTCCTTGAACTCCGTTACTTGCCCCCCGAGGATTCCCGAGCTCGAATACCTGGAGTCCGGTGCGAAAAAGCCGATGGTGTTGTAACCCCAGTAATTTACGAGTCCCTGGTTGACCAAGAATTTGTTATCTACGTGATGGTGAATGGGTAGCAATTCAACAGCGCTAATTCCGAGATCCTTCAAGTACCTGATCACCTTGGGAGAAGAGAGACCCGAGTAAGTGCCGCGTTTTTCCTCGGGGACGTCCGGGTGGAGCTTCGTCAACCCCTTCACGTGAGCCTCGTAAATCACGGTGTCATTCCATGGTATGTGTAGCAGGCTATCTCCCTCCCAATCGTACTTGGTGTCGATGACGATGGTTTTCGGGACGAACGGCCCCGACTCGCGCTCGTCCATGGAGAGATCTTCGTTGGGATCCCCGACCTTGTACCCGAACATTGCGTCGTCCCAAGCGGTTACTCCCGCAATCGCCTTTGCGTAGGGATCAACTAGGGCCTTGTTCTTGTTGAAACGGAATCCTTTCTGGGGGTCGTAGGGCCCGTCAATTGAAAAGGCATAAAGCTGCCCCGGCAAAATGTCTGGAAGATAGGCGTGCCACACGTAGCCCGTTCTTTCGCCAAGTGGGATTCTATCCCGAGGTTCTTTCGAGTGTTCACTCTCGTACAGTAACAAGGTAACAGCAGTTGCGTTTTCCGAAAAGATCGCAAAGTTAACGCCCTTGCCATCCCAAGTAGCTCCCAACGGATAGGAGGAACCCGGCCATATTCTCAAAGTTTGTATTTCTCCTGCAGCTGGCTTTCACTTTAGAATTGAAAACGCCTAAAAATCCACAATAACAACATCGCGATGTAGTCTTTCAGGGACCAAGCTCACTGTGTCGTGATCTCCTTAGCCGATTGTTGCGATACAGCAGGAACAGCAGCGGTGGAGGAGACCACCGGGACAGGAAGCTGCACTTGGAGACCTAGAAAGTCTTCGAGACCCCTTATCGGGATTGAAATCCAGTCAGGTCGGTTATTGAGCTCATAGCCCAGCTCGTAGATTGCCTTGTCTAGAAGATAAGAATCGAGCAAAACTGACATTGCTTCTCTGTCCGATGGCAGGATGTGGCTGCCATTAACGGCTGAAAGGTAAGAATGCAGGAAGAGGGCGCTCACCGCCTTGTACCAAGTCATTGCGGCACGAAGCGCAAGAGCAGAGTTCTCCTTAACCTTGGGGTTGTTGCTTTTCAGCACGACAGAAAGCGCTGCGTAATGGAATGACCGGATCATGCCTGCGACATCTTTCAATGGGGATCTCTTTAATCTTCGATCCGTCAGCGATCTTGCCGGCTCTCCTTCGAAATCAATGAGCACGAAGTCTTTTCCAGTAAAAAGTACCTGGCCCAGATGGTAATCACCGTGAATCCGGGACCTCATACAATCAAGTTTGACTCGCTTGAGTTCCGCGAACCGCTTCGCTATATCCTGCTGGTGCGATAGAACGATGTCGAGCTCTTTCTTCACGTCCGGCTGCATATTGACAGCAGCACTACGACACTGCTGGAAAATGCGGTTCGAGTAGCTTGTCATCGACTGGGCAACCGCCACCTGTTCGAGATAGCCGAAAGGCTCCGGCTTGAAGTTGGGGTCTTCAACTTCCCTGAGCAGCGAAAGATGAAACTCGCCGGTCCTCTTCCCCAGTAGTCGCACCCAATCGTCGAAGGGGAGGCCTAGCTCTTCCAAAATGTCCTCCGGCAGATCTGCCTCCGAGATCGCGAGAATCGTGGAATTCAGATTGGACTCGGGCAGCTCCTTCGATGAAAGCGCGTCATCCAGAAAACGTTCGAACTGGCCGTGGAACAGACTCCACGCGTCACCTTCGTTCCGTACGTACTGCTCTAGGATTGCAACGGTGGCAGAGTCAGCTCCAGGAGCTTTGTAAGACAGCGTACCGGAAAGGCGTGGGATGGACTCAAACCCGTTCCTGAGCAGAGCCGCTTCGATTTCGACCTCCGGATTCGGCCCTTCCTCCACGCGCCTCAAAAACTTCATGATGAACCTGTCGTCGTAAACCACCGAAGTATTGCTCTGGTCTGCTCCTACTACCGAGGACTTTTCGGGGAGTCTGTCCGGAGAGAGATCATCCGAAAGCTTCGTTCCCAAGAGCTCGCTTTGGGCGCCTACCGCCGATTTTCCTTTTGCCAGGAATTCGATCAGATTGGTCCTGAAGGATTTGTCGTAAACGGCATCGTAAAGTACACCTGGAGTATTCTTGTCGACGCTTACTTTGGCAACAATCGAACCTCTGGCCGTTTCCTTCAACTGTTCCGAGATGTCGACCCCGGAGTAAGTAAGAGGAAGAAGGTACGACTCGGGCAGCCCCTCGGAATAGTAAACATCGATCAGGACGATGAGCTGGGAGTTAGCGGTCGCCTGGTTCTCCCAGAAAGTGATCACTTCCCGTACCCGTATCTGATCGATCGTCCTCCCCTTGCCCCCAAACCAGCGATTCGAGCGGAGGTATTCGGGAAGGATTTCCGATTCCAGGCGATCCTTGGGACGGCCGGCGAATATGTCCTGCAGCCTCTTCTTCACTTCTACGATCGGGATCTGGGCCGGCCTTGGAATTTCTTCGGAACGTCGTTCCAGCTTCAGATTGAACACATAATAGCCGTATGGTGTGAAGGTGAGCCGGTATCCGCTATTTCCAATCTGGGGGAAAATGCCGCTTCCAAAGGCGTCCGTCGGCCTTCGATCGGCGAACTTCGATAGATCCAGATCTGTTGCTTGAGGCCTACCAGAAAGATTGGCAGCCACTAGTACAGTCTCGTCACCGTATTTTCTGACGTACGCCAAAATCTTGGTATTGGTTGGATAGAGAAACTCAATCGTACCTCTGCCGAAGGACTTGGAATTCTTCCGCATAGTGATCACTCTCTTCATCCACCACAAGAGGGAGGAAGAGTCGTTTTGCTGGTTATCGACGTTGATGGCTTCGTAGTGATAAGCAGGTTCGATGATTACGGGGAGGTACAGTTTTTGAGGATTTGTCTTTGAAAAGCCCGCGTTGAGATCAGCACTCCACTGCATCGGAGTTCTTACACCGTTCCGATCCCCAAGGTAGAAGTTGTCCCCCATCCCGATCTCGTCTCCGTAGTAAATGACCGGGGTCCCGGGGAGCGTGAAGAGCAGGATGTTCATGAGCTCGATCTTGCGTCGATCGTTCCCCAGAAGGGGAGCTAACCGCCGCCTAATTCCCAAGTTCAGACGGGCCTGTCTGTCTTTGGCGTAGACCCGGTACATGTAGTCGCGCTCCTCATCAGTCACCATTTCCAAGGTAAGCTCGTCGTGGTTTCGAAGGAATAATCCCCACTGGCTGTTCTCCGGAATCGGAGGCGTCTGCTCCAGAATGTCGATGATCGGGAAGCGATCCTCCATCTGAATTGCCATGAACATCCTGGGCATCAGAGGGAAGTGATATGCCATGTTGCACTCGTTGCCGTCGCCGAAGTATTGGGCGGCGTCCGACGGCCACTGATTTGCCTCGGCGAGCATCATGCGGTTTTTGAAACCCGAATCTATGAACGCCCTAAGTTTCTTCAAGAACTCGTGGGTTTCGGGCAGGTTTTCGCAGTTCGTACCCTCCTTCTCATAGAGGTACGGTACCGCGTCGAGTCTCAATCCGTCCACGCCCAGCTTCAACCAATAGTCTACGACGCTCAGCATCGTCTTCTGAGTGAAATCGTTGTTGAAATTGAGGTCAGGCTGATGGGAGTAAAACCTGTGCCAGTAATAGGCCTTCGCGACGTTGTCCCAAGCCCAATTGGAAACCTCGAAATCCTTGAAGATGATCCGAGCCTCGGTGTACTTGTTGGGGGTGTCGCTCCAGACGTAGAAATCCCGCCACTTGGAGCCCGGTTCGGAACTCCGGGACTTTTTGAACCAGGGGTGCTGATCAGAGGTGTGGTTTAGGACGAGTTCGGTGATCACCCGCAGCCCGCGGGCGTGCGCCTCGGCCATGAACTCCTTAAAGTCCTTGAGAGTCCCGTACAATGGGTGGACATCAAAATAATCGGCGATGTCGTACCCGTCGTCCTTGAGGGGAGAGGGATAGAATGGAAGCAACCAAAGAGTGTTGACACCGAGATCCTTCAAGTAATCGAGCTTCGAGGTCAGGCCTTTGAAATCCCCGATGCCGTCGCCCGCGGTATCGCAGTAAGCCTTGACGTGCACCTCGTAGATCACGGCGTCCTTGTACCAGAGCGGATCCTCTTCCAAATTTTCTTCTGACGACATCTAATGTCTACCGACGGTGCGTTCCCTTGTTCCATTCAGCTGGAGCGTTAATTCCATCAAGCAATAATGAGAATCAAACGGGGTGACTTTTTGATTTTCTCGATCAGTGATCTAGACGACGGCTATCAAAGACAAGGTCAACTGCCAGATATTGAGGAAAACCATTCTTTAACCCTATCTTTCAAAAACCAGCCGACGACGATGCCGGCAGCCACGCCGATCGAGATCGCTATCGCCCACGCGAAGGCCTCGGCAAAAATGTAGAGAATGGTGACATCGATCCCTAGATGCGTCAGTGCCAGAGTGATCGTCACGAAATACAGGATTACCTTTATGGTATCTCCTACGACGTTGATATAGAACACCTCGCGCTGTTCGGGAGTGACGCTTTTCTTGACGAATTCTCCTAGCCAGTCGGACAGTATCATTCCCACAAGAAGAATGATCCCCGATCCCACGATCACTGGAAGGTAGTCCAGTAACGACACAACGCTGGTAGTCAGTACAGGGAGGCCCAGACTGTAGAGAGCGTACAGAATCGCGGAGAGGTAAATTATCCACTTCGTTAACGAATTTCCGAGTTTGTACGATGCGTAATCTGCCCGCATGAGCGCCCTGCCGATGACGGTCTGCCTTAACAAGGAATCCCCTCCAGCTCTGGCAACAATTCTTCCGACGAGTGTTCCCAAGACCCTGCCGACCACCCATCCGATCAGAATTATTACGAGAAAAATTGCTGCCTTGACGAGGATGAATTCAATATCCGCCAATAACTCACCGGTGGTCGCAGGAAACTGGATGGCCATATTTTTCAGATAACCTATGTTGAAATTACTTGTTTTCCAGGT
>JASHPQ010000244.1 GCA_030037995.1 Nitrososphaerales archaeon
TACGTCACGTCTGACCCCGCCGAGACGAAGATCGCGCAGGAAATGCTCGCGACCTTTGCCAGCATAGGAGTAACTTATACGCTCAATGGAGTTACGACCGAGGCGGAGGAAGATGACATTTCCGTGGCGGGAACGAACCCGACGTACCCCGGTCTCTTGATTTGGTACTGGTACCCCAGCTGGGCGGACGCCGTTTACCAGGACCTCGTCCTGCTGAGCAACGTGCAGTACGGCGGAATCAGCGGAGACGTTTCGTGGTTTAACGATACTCAGGTAAACAATCTGACCACGAATCTGCCGTTCGAAACCAACTCCACTGAGATCAACTCGACAGTAGCTCAAGTCTACAGCATCATGTACCAGCAGGCCCCTGACATCTGGCTGTATGCCATCGATCCCTACTGGATCCAGAGGACCTACGTTACGGGAGTAATTGACAATTCCGGCATACTCGGATATTACTTCCCGCTCATTGGGTATAAGGACTCATAACGCACAAACTGGCAAAAACACCTGACCTTTGATTGATCTGGTAACGGAAATAGATCTCTGGCACGCAATCAAGACAGGGCTAGCTTGTTCACCTGAGCTAGTCGCTGTAGAGAAAGCAGGAGACCGAAGTCTGTGCATTCTCTTTCAGAGGCAAAAGGGCCGGTGGACGTTCCTTGCACTTTTTCATTGCGAACTTGCAGCGTGGCTCGTACCGGCATCCTTTTGGAAGTAAAATCATGCTTTGCGGTTCGCCTGAAGCAGGCGCTTCTGCGGAAAGCGTGGCGCCGAGCTTAGGGGCGGACGCAAGGAGGGCCTGAGTGTATGGATGGCTGGGTCGAGAAAGCAAGCTTGAAGCGGGCCCGTACTCGACCACCTTTCCGAGGTGCATGACCGCGATGTTGTCGGCCATGAATCTCGCGACGTTTGGATCGTGCGAAATCAAGACGTAAGTGAGGTCCTTGATCTCCTGAAGATCGACAAGAAGATTCAGCACCTGTGCCTGGATGGATACGTCGATGGACGAGGTGGGCTCGTCCAGGACAATGACCTTCGGGTCGCTGATGATCGCTCTCGCGATCGCGACTCGCTGCTTCTGACCACCGCTTAGCTCAGAAGTCTTCCTTGAAACGAGCTCGCCCTCCAAACCGACCAGTTGCAAGGATTCTTTTACTTTTTCCGCAACTTGGGCCTTTCCCAGACCAGCCTTGCTGATCGGTTCCGCGACACAGCTGGAGACGCCCATGAACGGATCGAGCGAGGAACCAGGATCCTGAAAGACCATCTGCAGCCTCCCTCTCTTAGCTCCTCGATCGCGGACGAAGCCCACTGCTTCCCGGTCGCAAGAAATCGAGCCTCCGTCGAGCTTCTCCAATCCAACAACGAGCCTCCCCAGCGTGGTCTTTCCCGATCCACTCTCTCCGAGAATTACAAGTGTCTCCCCCTTGGCCACCGTGAGCGATACGTCATCTACTGCACTCACAAATGCTGAAGATCGATCACGTTTTCTGAAAAAAAGCGAGCTCCAGAAGCCGGAGCTTCCTAATGGGAATTGTTTCACGACATGGTTAATTTGCAGAAAGCCGGTAGGCAAAGCGGAGCTCTGCTCGATGACGTTAGTCAATTAGGGCGTCCTCCTCAGCCTCCCCGTAGTTCACGCACCGAACATAGTTTCCTTCTCCAGCTCTTACCAGGGCTGGGATCTTCCTCCTGCACTCCTCGTGGGCGAGCGGACACCTGGGATAGAATGCGCAGATGTTTTCGATTCCCACAAGACTGAAGGATCCCTTGATTGCCTCGAGATGTCCCTCCTGCTTAGTTTTTGAAGGAATGCTCTTGATCAGGCTCGCCGTATATGGGTGCTTTGGATCGGAGAGAATCTGGGAAGAGAAACCAATCTCCTGCACCATGCCTCCGTACATGACAACGATCCTGTCACTGATCGAGCCCGCGACAGCTAGATCGTGGGTTATGAAGACAACCGACATCCCGGATTCCTTGATAATTTCCTTCAGAAGGGAGAGGACCTGCGCCTGAGTAGTGACATCCAGCGCGGTTGTGGGTTCGTCGGCTATCAAGAGACTGGGCTTTTCTGCGAGGGCCATTGCGAGCATCACCCTCTGGTTCTGGCCGCCGGAAAGCTGATGGGGATAGCGGCGCATAATGTCTTCGGCGTCTCCGATTCTCACTGATTTGAGAAGAGAAGCAACTTCCTCGTCGCTTTCTCGCGAGCTCTCCCTTTGTCGTCCAGTCCGCTTGTCGCGAACCCGAATTGCTTCGCGGATCTGATCCTTGATCCGCATCAAGGGGTTGAGGCTCATGAAGGGATTTTGAAAGATCATGAAGATCTGCGTGCCACGGAGCTTATCCATTCCGATTCCTTTCACGCCAGTGATATCGTCGCCCCGGAAGGCGATCTTGTCGGCCCTGATTAGGGCGATATTTGCAGATAGCAGCTTGGAAACAGCGAGAGCGAAGGTCGTCTTGCCCGAACCGCTCTCCCCCACGATAGACAGGATCTCGCCCTGTCGGACCGAAAGAGAAACGTTTCGAAGTGCCCTAAAATTTCCACTGCGCGACTTGTACTCCACGTTTAGTCGTTCGACCTGAAGTATATCCTTCGCAGTTTCCAAAGACAGTTTACAGTTCACCCGCGAACATGTCACGCAGTCCATCACCGAGTAGTGCAGCGCCGATGACAATCAGGGTAATCACGACGCCCGGCAGCATTGCATACCACCACTGCTCGGGAAAATAGTTCAGCCCGGACGCGACCATCGTGCCCCACTCAGGGGCAGGCGCTGGAACTCCAAGACCAAGAAAGCTCAGAATGGAGTAGACCAAAATGGTGTTTCCAAGATCAATCGTCGCATACGAGATAAGCGTGTTCAGAGAAGAGCGGAACACGTGTCTCACTAAAATTCCAAAATTGGACAGGCCTGAGAGAAGCGCGGCGTCGATGAATTTCTGGTGTTTAATCTTCAAGGTTTCGCCGCGGAGGAGCCTCGCGTATGAGGGCCACCATACGACGATCAGCGCGATGATCGCGTACACAACGCTCCTCCCTAGGGTGGCCTCGATCGTCAGTGCGAGAATAAGCGCCGGGAAAGCTAGGAAAAGATCCGTCACTCGCATGTTTACTTCTTCCACACCCTTTCCAAAATATCCTGCCGGATATCCAACAAGAGAGCCGATGGCAATTCCCCCGATTATGACGAGAATCGACACCGCGGCGTCGGTGGGCGCGGCGTACAGTACTCTACTCCATATGTCTCTGCCGAGATCGTCGGTTCCCATCAAGTGCGCCGTCGATGGCGGAAGGAGGGACTGGGAAACGGATACAAGAAGTGGATTGTAAGGCAGGATCGCCCATCCGACAGAGGGCCTGTGGAGTAAAAGGGCAGTTAGCTGGAGGAGGCCCTCGATCAGTGACCAGCCGTAAAAAGCAACAATAATCACGAGTCCGAGCAGCGAAGAAGGCCTCGAAGCTAGTCTGCGGAGGCTTCCCAAGGATCTCCTCGTAGTAGTGACGAGCAACGCGCTTGTTTCAGCCAATCCTCACGCGCGGATCAATCGCCGCGTACAAAATGTCCGCGATCAAATTGATGATGATGACAGAGATTGTGATGACAATGACCGAACCGATGAGCGTCGGGTAATCATAATTGTACAGCGATTGGGTTATGAGATATCCCATTCCTTCGTAGCTAAAGATCTCCTCAATTACGATCGAACCGGCGATCAAGTACGCAAAAGTCAGCGAGATCACCGTGATCACTGGTATCAGGGAATTTTTTAGGGCATGCACATAGGTCGCTCTCCTTTCTCCGGCCCCCTTCATTATCGCGGTACGTACGTAGTCGGAGCGAAGATTTTCGAGCATGGACGAGCGCATTATTCTAGTGATCAAACCAAACGAGATCAGTGAAAGTGCGAGGGCGGGGAGAATGAGGTGCAAGACGGAGGAGTAAAAGAAAGTATAGTCCCCGTCGATGAGCGCGTCCACTGATATCAGACCCGTGACAGGTTTGGGAAGCGACAGAGCTGGATCCGCAAGCTGGCTGGGAGGGAAAATGTGGCCGTTATACGCGAGGAAAAACTGGAGAAGCAGCGCCACTAGAAACGGAGGCATGCTCCAGCTTATGAGATAGGCCGCGCGAACTCCTTGGTCGCCAGCCCGCTCTTGGTGCGCGGCCGCGAAGGCCCCGCTGAATATCCCTAGTATGATTGTGAAACCCATTGCGACAAAGGTAAGCTCCAGAGTTCTTGGGAAGTATGTCTCGATAAGCAGGGATACTGGCTGGTGGAAGAATGGCGAGATTCCGAGATTCAAAGTGAAAACCGAGACAAGGTAGTAGTAGAGCTGAGTGGCGATCGGCTGGTCAAGATGATATTCTTTGACGATCGTCGCGACCTCGGTCTTTGACGCATGAGGCCCCGCCCAGACGTTAGCTGGGTTGGGGGCGATCACGTGAGTAAGAAGGAATGTGAGAAAAACGACGCCGACAACTAGGACGAAAGAATAGATCGAGCGCTTCACAAGGAAACTGGCAAAGCCCATCCCGTTTCGGTTGGCTCCTCTCTACTTTTCCTCTCACATCAATAATTGTAGAATTAAAGTTAGGGCGGAAACCTTCTTATGCGAGTTGTTTGATGGACTCGAACGGCACGTAATCGTAATCAAGGCCAAAGCGTCTCGGCCCGAAGAGCTCTAGCCCTCGCGGCTTCCTCCAAACTCGGTCTATGCTCACGCCGAGCACGCTGACTTGCATTCCCTCGTGGAGCCTGTCATTGGTTATTCCGAGCCCCGTTTCCGGCTCCAAGAACATGAAGAGGTCCGGAGGCATCACGGCGGGTTTATCGTCAATCCAGCACATGATATGCTCGTTCATTATCCAGCTTCGTAGAGTCCTTCCGGTAAACCGGCCAGTCCCTTTGACCGCGACATCGCCGAAAAGAAAGCCACGCTCGTCTTTCCATTTGTAATCATATACTTCTCCTTCGAAAATTTTTCTTCCGTTATCCAGTCTCAGAGCAACCTCTTCCACCGGGTCCTTTTTCTGAGAAACAGCTTCTCTCCTCACCTTTCCGAGCTCGAGACACTTCGAGACGGTTCCTTGAACAACGCATTTCCCAGCGTCGGCCATCGTCATCGGGCTATCGACAACCGCGACGTGTCCCCCCGAGACGACGCTACAGTACCTCGCGATTGCTTCATAATCGTCGATGCTTGAATACCTTTCAATCAAAATTTCATCGCCGGTTTCACTCGCGATTCCGGAGGGTGCCATAGACACTCCGAAGATATGCGTCGTACTCTGATGAAGTTCCGGACCTGCCCTACCCATCAGATCACCGTCGGCCGTGGGAATCCCAAGTTTAGCAGCGATCGCAATCGAGGCCGCTGTGTTTCCTCCTCCCAGTTCGGTCGCCACCGTTGCCGAGATCTTCTTTCCTAGTTTTTCCTCCAGCAACCGAAACGCGACACGTATCGGATCTTCGACTGTTTTCGACGGTTTTTTCCTGCTGGAATCGGGAGGCGCCACGGAACCTACGAAGTACGGACTCGCAAACCGGTCATGCTCCGAAAACTCGTCAAGACTCCAAACACGTAGTTGCTTCCCAGCATCGTACTGCTCCATGAGCGACCGGAGGCCGGCCTCTGGATTGCCTCCCCCGCCCACTCCCAAAAGGGTCGCGCCGACGATCAGATCTTCAATCTGCGAAACTGAGAGGTCCTTCTTCATTTCTCAGATTCAAGAAGCATCGAAGCGAGGGTAATAAGATTGTGCCAATTTGAAGGCTATTCTTAAGAGAGCACCAGCGAGCTTGAAGGACGAACCAAAAAACTTGCCGAAGAGGAAGACAATGAGTGGGCGAAGAAAGAGCGACGATAACGCGAGGACCGCAAAAAAACTCGTCGGAGACATTATGAAAACAAGGCCCGGCGAAACTGTTGCGATTACCTGCGACACGGAGAGCGATGAAGCTTTCGTCAGCGCCGCCGCTGAAGCTGCCACATCTTTCGGAGCTCGACCGATTGTCATCAGGGTCAACGCCCCTCCGCATGTAGGCAGGGCGGCGGAGCCGTACCTCCCTCTGGACAGTCTGGTCGGTGCGGTAAGGGAGTCCGACGTTTGGATAGAGCTTAATGGAAAGTGGCTTCTGTATTCCAAGGTTTGGGAGGAAGCGATGCAGCGGAAAAGAACGCGGTACATGTGCCTAGTCGGAATGAATAGCGACATGGCAAGGCGTTGTATCGGAGAAGTGGATGTGGGCAGAGTTCTGGATTTCCAAAGGAAGTTGCAAGAGGTTACAAAGGCTTCGAAGCACATGCGCTACACGACCCCCGGTGGAACGGACGTCAGATTCGAGAACGACGCGAAAAGGCCCGTTCTGGTGGAGGGAGATGTGTCAGGGCCGGGAGAGTACATGCTGTTCGGACAAGTCGACTGGGCGCCACTGGAGGAAAGTATCGAAGGGACGATCGCCTTTGACGGCTCCGTGAATCCGCCGGACGAGCTCGGGCTCTTGAGACGTCCAATCAAGCTTGATGTAAAAGGCGGCAGAGTCGTTGGTGTTCGCGGCGGCCACGAAGCCGTTGTCTACGAAAAGTGGCTCAAGAGTTTCAACGACGAGGGCATGTTGAAGCTGGCGCACCTTTCTTACGGGTGCAATCCAGGTGCAAAGCTGACCGGGAACGTACTTGAAGATGAGAGAATTTGGGGCGTACTAGAGTGGGGGCTGGGAAACCAAAGCGGGACATTTGGGGCAAAAGAAATTGTTGCGAGCTCTCACTCCGACGGTATTACTTTGAAGCCAACACTGGAAGCAGATGGTTCTTTGATAATCAGGGACGGGGAATTCGTGCATCCTGCCTTGGCAGACTCTGCGCGAGCGTTAATGCCAGCGAAAAGGAAGAAGCCAAAGTAACCAAAGGCCCTAAGGCAAAACCGAGGTGCCAGGCCTGCCGCTGGATTGAGAAATTTTTTGTCAAGCTGTTTGAGAAAGCAGCGGCATCGCAGCAAATACCTTTGCGTCCGAGAGAAGGTTGGAGAACTTCGAGTACTCATTTGGCTCGTGAGGAAGATCATCAACCGTGCTCCATACCACGGTAGGGAAGCCTCTCTTTCGGAAAAGGTTGCCCACCGTCTGGCCCCCTATTCCCACGAAGTCGGGCTTTTTTCCAGTGACTCGCAAAATGGCCCTGCCCAGCAACTGGGCGACCTCGCTAGAAGAGCGCGTCGCCGGCCCGGCGTCCTCCCTGTTTATCAGCTCAAGAGTGATCTCGACATTATTTCGCGCTTTGGATTTCTGAACTGCCCCGTTGATTTCTGAAAGTACGTCATCCAGAGAATATTCAGGTAGTACCCTGCAATCAAAGTAAAAGACATCGAGCCCTGGGACCGTGTTAATATTGGGAACGTTGGGCTCGATTTTCGTTGGCTCGAAGGTCGAGGAAGGATCATCATACATGCCGTCTTTCTTGGTGTATTTCTCGTGGAACAACCTGTCAAGCTCCAGGGAAAGTTCCATGCCGATCCTGTGGGCGTTTTTCCCCCGACTAGGAGTACTGGCATGCACCTGCTTCCCCCTCGTCGTGATTTTGAACCAGAGCAGATTTTTCTCCGCAATCTCAATGGCCATCCCATCCGGTGTACCGGCGTCGGGCACGACGATTAGGTCCTTTGGGCCAAAGTAGTTGCGATCCAAGAGGTACTTTACCCCATATTCGCTACCGAATTCTTCATCCGCGACGGCCCAGAACCCCACGTTGAACGGCAACCTCGCATTAATTTCCTTCAGCTCTCTCAAGGCGAACAGGCTCGAGACCAGCGACTGACCGTTATCCTCAGCACCCCTGGCAAAAATTTTGCCATTTTCTATTACGGGGTCGAACGGGTCGCTACTCCAGAGCTCCCGACTGCCCTCGGGTACCGTATCTGAGTGGGCAAGAAACCAAAGGGTCTTGGATTTGTCCTCTCCTTCGATCTTTGCACTGATGTTCGGACGGACTCGGCCGGCATAGCCCTCGTCTGGGACTTCTACTCTTTCAACCTGGAATCCTTCGGCCGCAAGGTAAGACTGGATGAAGTTCGCGCGTTCGATTTCACCCGGCCCGCCCATCCTCGGATTGACAGAGTTGATTCTCAACATCTTTACGAAGAAATCCTGGATCTCCGCCTGATCGTGGTCAATATCCGAAGAAATCTTCGAAGCGATCTCGTCACTTTGCTGTTCCTTTTGCAATCTTTCTCAATCATCCACGCGAAACTGCGACGGAAGGCAGAACGGGCATTGCATTTTTAAACCACTCTCGAGATTCAACGAACAATTTCTCGCGGCAGTTTCCCGGGGTCGTGATTTCTCCTTGCAATAGTAAATGTCGACGCGGCCGCAATCAGCGCTACTGCGAAAAGCTGCCATCCCAGAAAGTAGCTTCCAGTCTTTTGAACGAGCATTCCAAAAATCGGTGCTCCCACGATTTGCCCCGACATCGCTACCGAAAAGGCTAGAGACGTTCCTACCCCTTCGTAGCCTAGATCAGAATACTCCCCAGCAAGAGTGAGAAAAACTCCATTCCACCCAAGTGCCCCAAATCCGAGTAGCGCAACGACCGGCGCAACTTGCCAAAACCCACTACTGGATCGGAACGTGGAAAGCACAAGGAGCATCGTAAAGGAAGTGATTGAAATCAGGAAAAGATCCATGATTCTGTTCCCTTTAAAGACGCGATCGCTAATTGCTCCGTAGACGGGCCGACCAATTGTCCCGGAAGCATTCACAAGAGATAGGGAAAGTCCAGCCGCTACAGGGGTAAAACCGAGGACGGAATGCGTGAACAACGTAATGTATGTAACCACAATCGATTGGACCGAGGCATAAAAGAAGCCCACCCCGCCCAGCCAGAGGAGATCCTTGTTCTTGATGGAGAGCGACAAGCCGCGTTTCAAAAATTCTGCTGTTATCCTTGGCGATCCTTGGATCTGTCCGGATTCTTTGTACAAGAAGACGAAAGCTACTCCGGAAAGCACGAGGATTGCTGCAGCTACAAATGCGGCCCCCAGTCCGTAAGTCACTCCCACTACCGGCAGGACCGCCCCCGCGATGGAGCCTCCCACGGTAGTCCCGGTTTGCTTCAGTCCCATAACCGCGCTTCTATGCTCCTTCGAAAACCAGCTCATTATCGCCTTGCTCGTAACGGGCGTGATGGAACTGTAACCGATGCCCACACCAAAAATCGAAATCGCGAAGCCTGCGAAGCTGTGAGCATAAGATGCACCAATGATAGAGACAGCTTCGACTAGGTGTCCTATTATCAGTACTCTTTTCACACCGAGGGAGTCCGAGATCACGCTGATGAATACGGAAAGACCGGAAATGCCTGCGTACATTATTGCCGTCAGCTCGCCGATCTGAGTTGCAGTTAGAGCAACCCTCGATACCAGCAACGGAGCCAGCGCGGGGATCGTAAATATCAAAACAGCCGCGGTGGTCTGACTAGTCCACACGGCGGCAAAATTAGTGTACTGCTTTTTCTTCGAGGGTACGCTTCCTGTCAAAAAATGTTTAAACCTTTAATCTTCTACCCTTGAAATCAAAAAGATCAGTGTGAGTCTCTCCAGCGTAAAATAGCTGAAAAAGCTGCAGTATTCTCGCCGGGGGAACGGAAATCGGCCGAGCGCGAACAAAAAGTTTGCGCCGGAAGAGTGAAAAAAAGGAAACAGACTCACGACAGGAACCCGAGAGGTAGCAACGCAAAAGAATTGCAGTACAAGTGGACAGTCTTACTCGTTACGACCGTCGGGATCGTAATGTCCGGGATCGATTCCAGAATCGTCATCGTGGGGCTGCCGGAGGTCGCTCACGCTCTCGACGCGAGCGCGGAACAGGCGATTTGGTTTACGCAAGCATACGTCTTCGGGGCCACGATCGCGGTGCTCTTGATCGGCAGAACCGCTGATATCATCGGCCGCGTGCGGATCTACAATCTCGGGTTTGCGATTTTTACCGTTGGCTCCCTTCTGACAGGGCTGTCCCAGACTCCAAACGAGGTCATTCTGTTCCGAATGATTCAGGGAATTGGCTCTGCCTTTCTGACAACGGTCAGTGCGACACTCATAACTGACGCGACACCCAGAGACGAGCTCGGTTTCGCGGTTGGTCTAAACCAGATCGCCTTCAGGGCCGGTTCTATGGCGGGGTTGACCATCAGTGGTATAATACTGTCTTTCTTGGATTGGAGATTCCTGTTTTTGATAAACGTCCCGATTGGCATCTTTGGAACGCTGTGGTCTCACGGAAAACTCAAGGAAATCGCCCCTCTCGACAAAGCAGCACCGATGGACTGGATCGGATTTGGCCTGGTCACTGTTTCAATTTCAGGACTCCTTCTTGCCCTAACTTACGCAGCCTACGGTGTCTCTAGCATCAATCTGGTGGTACTTTTCTTTTTGATCAGCTTAGTCACGTTTGGGCTGTTCGTGTATCAGGAAATCAATACGCAGCACCCCTTGCTCGACCTACGGCTCCTACGAATCCCGGAATTCACCGGAGGGTCGCTCGCCGTGATGATAAACGCCGTAGCTTGGGGTGCCTTGTTGCTCATACTCAGTCTCTACTTCCAGATCGGCGTGGGAATGAGTCCGCTGCAGGCTGGAATTCTCATACTGCCCTTTGAGTTCGCTTTTCTAGCCACAGGGCCCCTGAGCGGGAGATTATCGGACAAGTACGGTCAAACTGCTTTCATGATAAGCGGACTAGTAATACAAAGCATCGCGCTCTTCCTCTTTTCGACGCTGGGCACTGGCTCATCATACCTTTATGCTGTGGTTTACATGGTAATCTTTGGTGCGGGGGTCGGCCTTTTTGCATCTCCTAACATGAGCGCGGTGATGGGTGCTGTACCTCCAAACAGGAGAGGGATTGCTTCGGCCCTCAGGACAACTGCGTGGAACGTAGGATACACAATAAGCCTGAATCTCGCGATCGTGCTGATGTCCTTTACACTGCCTTATCAGACGGTAAGCACATTAATCGCATCCAGCATTCCCACCATATCCGCTTCTAACAGAGAGCTCTTCGTGAACAGCCTAAGATCTACATACTTCTGGCTGGGTGTGATCAATACGACGGCGATTGTGCCCACCTTATTCGGTTCGAAGATATTAAGAAGAAAGGCCCTTGCTGGGAAAGAAGAAAAAGGGGAAGAGGCCGGAAATAATCAGAGGGAAAGCGTACCGCGAAAAATCAGCTGAGACGGAGGAGGTTTATTCTCTGACCTCGCCCGGCTTGAGATAACTCAGAGCCCTGTCAAGCGCGTCGACGAAGGCAAGTCCCTTTTGCGTGGCATGCAGCGCGTTAGTTTTCCCATCGTACTCCACGTTCTCCAAAAGGCCCAGATCTAATAGCTGGTTTAGGAAGCCCAGCCATCGCGGGTACTCTTGGTTACTCAGTCGCCAGGCAGTCGAATACCCTATGGGACTTTTTGCGATCAGGATCATATCCCGCAAGATCTCAAAGCCGGATCTTTTTGTGCGACCTATACCTAGATTCTTCTTTGAGGATCGCAGAGTTACTTGTTGTACTTCATCGCTAATCATGGCGGCTTCGCTTGCTAACTACGCTAAGCCCGAGTTTTATAACGTTCTCGTTCTTGTTTTGCCGTCACTTCCCGTATTTTCTGGGAGGTTCTAACTTCGTAATAGCGGGACTCTCAAAAGCCTCTCGATAACCTCAGTCCAAAGGCCTTAGCTACAGGACTAAGGGTGGAAAAGAACTCGCAGATTATGTGATGTTGTCAGCTTGAATTAACACAAAGATCTAGCGCTTGAAACTCCCGGAAGTATAACAGCCTAGAGGAGCCTATTCTTCCAACGCAGCACTGATTTTTGCTATTACAAAAAAGAGATAGAAAGTCTTGACAGAATTTACAGATAGGTGGCAGGTAAACAGGGACAAAGAAACGGTTCCGAAAATGAT
>JASHPQ010000245.1 GCA_030037995.1 Nitrososphaerales archaeon
TGCGCTTTATCACAAGCGACACGTTGTTTTCCGAGACCGACTGCGACATCATCAGGATTCCCACGCCGAGCTCCTTCAATATCTCGAAGATCTTCACTGCGGTCCCGGGGCTCCCGACGATGCTCGTCCCGCTGATGTTTATCACACCGACATTAGTTAGGGAACCGACGGCCTTTACTCCGGTCTTAACCCCGTTGACAACGGAATCCGGCGACAAGATAAGCGTGCCCGGAACCTTCGGATTGAAGGTATTCTTGATTCTGATAGGTATCCCTTTTCGGGCTGCCGGTTCGAGGGCCCTCGGCTGCATGGCTTTCGCCCCGAAGGCGCTCATCTCCATGGCCTCCAAGTAGCTTATCTGTTCAAGAATTCTCGCGTTTTTGATGATCCTCGGATCTGCGCTCATGATTCCGTCTACGTCGGTCCAGAGTATTACTTCGTCCGCGTCGATCGCTGTCGCGATCAGAGTCGCCGTGTAGTCGGACCCGCCGCGCCCCAGAGTGATGATTTCGTGTGACTCCATGGTTTCTGCGATGAACCCGGTCACGACGGGAATCACGCCGCTCTTGAGTAGCGGCAGCAGGGTGGATCTTAGCTTCTCGTTCGTGACCTTCGCGACGGGCTCCGCAGATCCAAAGGATTCATCGGTGCGTATCCCAGCTTCCCCGCCGGTCAGGTACTTGGTCCTCATCCCCATACTTTGAAGAATGTAGTTGAAGAGAGTGGTGGAGAGCTTCTCTCCGAACGAAAGAAAATAATCGGAAGACCGCGGGCTGAGGTCTCTCAGGAGGGAGATTCCGAGAAGTATTTTGTCGAGCTCCTCGAACCGCTCTGAAATCCAATCGAAGCACTGCTTTCTCTTCTGCAGATCCTCCACAGTCTTTTCAACAGTAGAATGGTGGCGGTTTCGGATTTCAGCGACCAGTTTCCGCGCATCCTCGATCTCTCCCTTCTTTGCATAATCTATGGCTTTTAGCAGGTGATCCGTAGTGTCCCCCATTGCGGAACAGACTGCGATCAGGCCGTAGCCGTCCCTGCTGTATTCCTTAACGATGGAAGCGCTCTGGAGCATTTCTCCGGGCCCGGCGAGAGAGGAACCACCAAATTTCATTACGTAGATTTTATCCTGAGAGCTCAACTTCGGAAAAACCTGTGATTTTATTTCAACCAGATAGGATGAAGAACTGAGGGATCCACCGGCTTCACACGCCGCGTGGGTAGGAGCCGAGGATTTTCAGCTCCTCGGTTTGGTACCGAAGATCCTCGATCGCCTTTTTGCACTGATCCTCTTTGAGGTGCCCCGAGAAATCTATCCAAAAATAGTACTCCCAGGGCTTTCCCTTGATCGGCCGGGATTCAATTCTGTCCACATTGATCGCCCTGGACGAAAGTGCGCTGAGCGCCCTAACGAGGCAGCCAGGTTCGTGCTTGGTTGCAAATATAGCGGAAGTTTTGTCATCACCAGTGGGTTCCGTCGGGAGATTGCTACTCTCCTTTTCTCCGTTTTCGACGACGACGAACCGGGTCCTGTTGGAGGGATCGTCCTCGATTTCCCGGGCGGCTAGTTTCATCCCGTAAATCTCGCATGCCAGTTCGCTTGAGATTCCGGCGACATCCATCAGCCTCTGCTCCTTGATCATCTTCACAGAACCGGCGGTATCGTAAACTGAAACCTGCTCCCAGTGACTGCCATTCCTGTCGAGGTACTCCCTGCACTGCGCGAGTGCCTGGGGATGGGACATGACCTTCCTGATCCGGTCGATGCTCGTATCCTTGTGAATCACTAGACAGTGAGAAATCGGGACGCTGGTCTCGCCTACTATCCTTACTTTCCTGCTGATCAAAAGGTCGATGGTCTCTCCGACACTCCCGGCGAGGCTGTTTTCGATGGGCACGACCGCAAAGTCCGGAGGTGATCCGACGCTAGCTCCGATGGCGGAGAACACCCTCTGCAGAGTTGGCAGAGGGAAGATCTGCTTTGCCACTTCCCGGCCGAAAAAAGAGTACACCGCCTGCTGGCTGTATGCTCCGAGCTCTCCCTGCATAGCAACAGAAATTGGTTCTTTCTTCAGTGCTAGCTTCTTGGACGCAATAACCGAAGTCAATTTGCAGCAAGCAACCTCTCCCTCAGTCGATCTCTTACTTTGCCCAGGCGCCCACCGGAGACTAGCAGATCCCTTTCCTCTTCGCTCATGAGGATCTGCTTTTGCATTCGGCCGTGTGCTCCTTCGACATTGACAAGCAACTTTTGTAGATCGATTTCCACGCGATCACCGAGCGAGAAATCCGACGTACCCTCTACCTTGACAACGCAGAATGAATTGTTGATGGAGTTACGAAAGAAGATATCAGGAAAGGATTCGGCGACGACGGCGTTCACGTCGTTGTACTGGATCGCGTACACTGCCTGCTCCCTGCTGGAGCCGCAACCAAAGTTCTTCCCCGCGACGACGATGCTGTCCTTGTGAGGATTAGATTTGCAAGTCTTTACAAAGTCTGTGCTATATCTCTCGAAGGCGTAATCCGCAAAAAATTTCTTGTCCCAAGCTTCTTGCAGAATATACGCTGGTATAATGTAGTCGGTGTTGATGTCGTCTCCGAATTTCACCGTCACGGTTCCAGATACCGAGTAGGGATTTTTCAAGCAGCGTAATACCTCCTCGGATCCGTTATCTTTCCCTCCACCGCGCTCGCGGCCGCCGTCGCAGGCGAGCAAAGGTAGATCAGCGCTTCGGGCGAGCCCATCCTGCCTTTGTAATTTCGGTTCGAAGTGCTCAGACACCTGTCCCCGGGGGACAGCACCCCCATGTGTTTTCCAAAGCACGGGCCGCAGTTGGAGGACTCAATATTCGCGCCGGCATCTGAGAAGATTTTGAGGATCCCCTCGTCCATTGCCCAGTTGTAGACGAGCCTTGAAGCCGGGATTACCAGCAGGTTAACGTTTGAATGTACCTTCCTCCCTTTCAGTACCTTGGCGGCTTCCATCAGGTCGGTGTGCCGCGCATTCGTGCAGGAGCCGATGAACACGACATTCACCTCGTCAGTTATCTCGCTCGCGGGTGTCGCGTTCGCAGGCGAATGTGGGAGCGCCACCTGCGGCTCAATTCTTCCCGCGTCCAGTTCCATTACTGAGGCGTAGGATGCGTCTTCGTCACTTCTTACCCCTGTCCTGCCTATCTTGCCGGACAACTCCTCCGAGAGTTCCGGATGCCTCGCTACTGTATCATGGATAAACTCTGACGTAATCTCGTCCGGATTCACGATCCCGGTTCGCGCGCTCATTTCGACGGACATGTTACACATGGTGAATCGGCCGTCCATCTTCATGCGGCTGATCGTGTCACCGGCATACTCCGCTACTTTCTTCGAGCAACCGTCCTCCTTTAAGCGGCCAAGAATGGTCAGAATAAGATCTTTTGCAGAAACGCCCGGAGCAAAGTCTCCGGTAATTTCGAATTTGTATGTGTCCGGTACAAAAAAATCGTAGATCTCCCCCGTGGCTAGGGCGTACTCCGCTTCAGTAGTTCCGATTCCAAAACCGAGCGCCCCGATCGCACCAACAGTGTCCGTGTGGCTATCTGTTGCCACCACTACTTCCCCCGGTCTCACGAACCCCTCTTCGGTGACTACCGTGTGCTCAATCCCATCGCCCTCCTTGTACATCTTTATGCCCTGATCCGCTGCAAACTGCTTCATCAGGTTGACCCCCTGCGCGACCTTGACAGAGCAGGATGGGACGGTATGATCCGGAATGAAGCACACTCGAGCAGGATCGAATACCTTGAGCTTCACTTTGCCTCCTTCATCCCACACCACAATCTCTCCCGGTTTTTTGTGAGATTTCCCGGCCACCTCCGCAAATACGCCCCGGAAATCTTCTTGAAAGTTGATTATGGCTGGAGGCGCAATTACTTCGTTGAAATACAGCTTGTCTATGGGAAGCACGTCGATGTGTTCCCCCGCGCTGACGTTCCGGCCCACCGCGCGCGACACAATTTTCTCCACGATGGTCTGGCTTCGGCTGGCTACCACCTGTCTGAATACCTCCAGCTCATGGCGACCCGCCAATCGGGCAGGGAATACTTTGCGGACGGGCTCCGAAAAATCAACTTGTAGCGGTATCCATCTATCAGGGCCTTGATACTAGCGTCCAACACATCTTCGGAGACCGCGGTCGTCGCCCACGAGCTAGGGGGGGCGGTCAACGCGGACGCCGGTTCTTCGTCTGAGAATTCCGCCCTAGCCCGCGCCGTAGCGGCGGTGCCGCTGAGCGAGTCAACTATATTCAAAGAGTAACTAATGAGCTTCAGGTTCCTGAGTTCCGGGAACTCCTGCTCGAGGCATTTCTTCAACGCTATGTCTATCGCGTGAATCGGCCCCACTCCCTTCTCGGTTGCAGTGAGCGTCTTTTCGTACCTTCCTTCCTGCGCGCCAACGCTGACTTCGATTGTGCCGACTACACTGGAAGACTGGTTGATCGACCTTGAGGTGCTAGTTTCCCATCTCGTGACCTGAAACGGCCAGATTGCAAACCCCAACGACTCCAAGATAAGGAGGTGCAGACTTGCCTTCGCGTTTTCGAACTTGCAGCCGAAAGCCTCGAGTTCCCTCATTCTCGTGAGAACCTTCTTTGCGACATCTTCCCTGTCGCTGGTGTACAGTCCGAGCTCTGAAATTTCACTTTGCACCGCGGAGGAGTCATCGACTCCCAGGAGTCGTCGATTTCCAACCAGCCCGGGATTCAGCGCTTCAAAGGTCTCGGGGTTGTGCAACTCTGCCGCAACATGAATCGGATCTGCGTGGGCGAACGCAAAGTCTCCTACAAACGGCTGGTGTGGTTGTGAAAATCCCGCAGCGAGTGACACCTTGTCTGACAGCATCTTGAGCGAAGCAAGCTGTTGATCTTTTGGGACACGCGAACTCAACGCCTCGTAGCCCAGCTTGAAGGTCAATACTGGGAGCAGCTGGCATAGATCGGTGCTCCCGGATCTATCCCCGATCCCGTTGACGGTACCCTGAACATGATTTGCGCCTGATTGGACCGCGGCGATAGTGTTTGCCACCGCAAGGCCGAGATCATTGTAGCAGTGAATTCCGAGAATGAGATCATCTGTGGAAGAAAAGTGAGTGCGAACCAGCTTCACGGCCTTTGAAATCTGCTCCGGGAGCGAAGCCCCGCGCGAGTCGCAGAGGACGAGCTTGTTCACTCCGCACTCCATCGCTGTCTCGAGGACGCTCAGAGCGTACGACGTGTCCTCGAAGAAACCGTCGAAAAAGTGTTCCGCGAAAAGAAATACTTCTCTTCGCGACTCGTTTTTCAGAGAGGATAGCTCCTTTTTCAGGTCTGCAAGATTTGCTTCCGGTTCTACCTTTTTGTGCGTGAATTCCCGCCAAAGGTGGGACCTCCATGAGTTTGCCCTAATTGTCACGTTCCTGACCCACGACCCCGGGGTATCATTGAGATACCCACCAAGAGACCATGAGGAAGCCGAGTCCGGGATGAAGAGGACCGGCTGAGCGATTCCCTTTAGCAAGGAACGCAGCTGCCTCAGGTACTCGACTTCGCTGGGGTTGTCGGCGGAGAATGCGGACTCAATATAAGAAACTCCGAGGCTTTCCAGTTGGCTTGCGATCGACAGCTTCTCTCCGATGGAAAAAGAGACCCCGAAAGTTCGTTCGCGCAGCGTCGCGTCGAGTACTCCGAGTCTCTTGATCGAGGATTTTGCGGAGGGGTGCGAAGGCGGAGTATTCTTCAATTCTGCTCAAACGTTTCCGTGTAATTTTCTGCCGTCGTTCTCAGGATTTGATTACTTCTCTCAGTTTCGTCCTTTTTTCTTTGGCTTCGCTTTCTTAGCACTAGCAGGTTTTGGCGACCTCCTAGAGGCCTTTTTCGATGAGGAGCCTTTGGCAAGCTTAGACCAGCTCGTAATCTTTCCTTTGCCGCCCGCATCCTCGGGCCACATCATCTTCCGCAACCTCCGCCCCACCTGCTCGATAGGATGAGCATCCAGTTCATCCATGTATTTTTCAAATGCGCGGGCCTTTTCGTTCTGATAAGCGGCGACCCAACCGTCCGCAAAAGCTCCGGACTGGATGTCTCTTAGGGCGTTGCGCATCCTCTCCTTAGTCTCCTGATTTATGACAGCGCCCCCAACCGTCAGCCCACCATATCTGGCCGTTTCGCTTACACCGCGGTACATTCCGGCGATGCCGTACCTTTGAATCAAGTCGACGATCAGTTTGAGTTCGTGAAGACACTCGAAGTAGGCGATCTCTGACTGGTAGCCATTCTCTACCAGGACTTCGAACGCGTTCCTGATCAGTCTATCCACGCCCCCGCAGAGGTCGACCTGTTCGCCGAACCAGTCCGACTCCGTTTCCTCCTTGAAAGTGGTCTTTATTACGCCTGCTCTTGTGCTCCCTATCCCCTTTGCAAATTCAAGAGTCCTCTGCCATGCTCGGCCAGTCGCGTCCTGATGCACCGCGATGACCGACGGAGTACCAAACCCTTGAAGGTAGACCTCTCTGACTCGCTGACCGGGCGCTTTTGGAGCGACCATGAACACGTCCACATCCGCGGGCGGCTTTACCCATCCCCAGTGGATGGCAGCCCCGTGTGAAAAGCCCAGCGCCTTGCCGCGGGTAACATAGGGCTGGATCTCCTTGTACACTTCTCCCTGGACCATATCGGGCACGAGGACGTGGATGATATCCGCGATCTTGGCGGCCTCGGTTACCTCCATCACTTTGTGCCCGTCTGCTTTAGCGAGATCCCAGGACTTGCCGCCGGGACGCAGTCCGACCACCACTCTGAATCCCGAGTCGCTCAGATTGCTTGACTGCGCTCTACCCTGTATACCGTACCCGAGCACCGCAATAGTCTCCTTCCTCTGAACGTCAGTCGTCGTCACGTCTTTCTCATAATAGGCGACTGCCTGCCCCGTCGATTGTTCCGAACTGCTGGAAGTCATTTTCTTATTCAATAACCCTGAATCTCAATAGACCTTGGTTACCCAATCGTCATGGCCGAAAGTTACCTTTCCGAGTACTAGGGCAGAGTAACCTTCGAGCAGGGTCGTCGTAACCGGGCCCACCATCCCGTCCCCGACTTTCTTCCGATCAACGCTCATGACGGGCATTACTCCCGCTGCGGTGCCGGTGAGAAACACCTCGTCGGCCGTGTAAAGCTCGGATCTTGCAATGTCGCGCTCAAGCAATTCCAGCTGGCTCTCCTTCGCCAGCTCCATTATCGTATTCCTGGTGATGCCGTCAAGAATGGAAGCACCTATAGGAGGCGTGTAGATCTTCCCCTTTTTCACCACGAAAATATTTTCGCCAGTTCCCTCCGACACTTTTCCCTCGGAGTTGAGCATTATCGCCTCGTCGTATCCGTTTTT
>JASHPQ010000246.1 GCA_030037995.1 Nitrososphaerales archaeon
TAATTTTTGGTCCCACCAGTCCATGCTCGCGCCCAATCCCATGATCATTACCAGCGGAAACCCTTTCCCCTGGGCTTCGTAGCAGATTTCTATGTCGTTGCATTTTACCTTGTTCACATTTTCTCACTTCATTTTGACCAGCGATTTAGTTGGAAGATTGAGATCTTCAATGGCCGCACACTCCTACCCAGGTATCACTTTCAATTTCGGCCAGGTTTTCGTTCACCGTATAGCTTCAAGATACCTGATGTTGAGAAAGCGAGATAGGGAGACCATCAGGATCCAGACAGATTGCGAGCTTGATTCCTTCATCTTTGCGCTCTGTAGGAGGCATAAGGAAGGTGACTCCCTTTGAGTTGAATTCTCGAAATGTCCTATCGAGATCGTCAATGACGAAACCAAGGGAGCAGGTCCCAGCGAAGCTCGAGACTTTCAATGAATTTCCTGCAGCTGTCGCGTCCTTTTTGACTCCGCCGCTGTGTAGTGCGATGGTGGCATCCCCACTCTCGAATTCTGTCCAGTCAGGTGATTCGGATCTCAGTTTTAAGCCAAGGAGCTCCTTGTAGAATCGGATTGAGCGATTCATGTCCGAAACCATCACCATTACGTAGGGTTGCTTCATTTTTTAACATCGAAAGCGCTTGTCCTTGGATGATTTAAGCGTACATAGGATCTGTCAATTCGCTCGCCACCAAGTCATTCATGTGATCGGCTGTGGCGGATGGACTTCCTTGGGCACAATGACTTTTCTTCCAAGGCAGATCGTGGTAACATCCTGCCTTTCCTCCACGGGCTTGTAGCCAGCGTTATGTCAAGCCCGCCTAATTTCTATCTCTCTTTTAGACCATCGGTAAGTCGTGTCCAACGTCTGTGGAGGGCAAGGATTTCTCAAAAGTGAGACTCGCCTGCTTGACTTTGTAATCCTTATTATGGATTGAGATTTTTGTCGAACTCATGGCAAAGCCGCACGTGGTCAGGGTAACATGGGATGTCATAGTTCAGGCGGACAATGCGAAACAAGCAGAAGAGATAGTTAGGCAAAAAATCCCAAGCATGATGAAAACCACAGGCCTCACATCAGGGTTTCGCGTAGAAGATGTGAATGAATTAACTACTCTCTAGATGTCGCGGTAATCATATTTCGGGATCGTTACGCGGGAGGAACAACTCGACAAAAGGGAGTGATTGTCCTTCCCTCAATTGCAGCTTTTTCTGACGCCAAACAGGGGCACACCGGTACTATGGGAATAATTGAGTGATGCGTGCTCAGAAGTCGACAGATCGATCACGCTTCTTTATGTTCCTTCTCCCTGATTTCTACCCACTGATGTCCGCAGTGTTTACACTTGTACGCGTACTGGAATTTTTCAATTTCGATGTAAGTCGGGACCGTTTCTTCGACCTCCAAAGGCGACCTTGCATATCCGCCGAAATAGCCTCTATTCGTGGAATCTATCGTCCGTTGTTCCTCGATGCTCTCGGACTCTACAAGTTTCTTGCCTACAAGCCTGATCTCAAATCTCCTTCCGCAGTTAGGACATCTTCGAAAGAAAGACTCAAAGTTCGACATTCTGTCGGCTGTTTCCCCCGAATATCTATTAAGGAAAACGAATCACTTTAGGCAGGTATTAACTCGTCCAGTCCGCCTTCCCGGTATGAAACGCCAATATGGACTGGCTGACAATTCTGCAAGACAAATACCTAGAGACCGTATGCACCCGTTGCGAGCAAAATCACGATAAAGATCGCGGAAATTGCTCGATTCAAAACCCGTATCCTTGGGGTTGTGATTTGTCGCCCGACCGCCACCGATCGCGATAAGACGGCAGAGTGTCATGTTCTCATGGGGCCACGGATAGCAACGCGCGCCCATCTGATGTAACCGTATGCTACGCTGTGTCGTTCTGCGATTCAAAAGCAAGGTAGATCACATTCATTCCGCCTACGGTCACAGCGATTGGGCCGAATGGAAGGAGCGGGCACGGGGGTATTAGTATTGGAGCAAAGTCCGACGCATTGATCTGAGAAGGAGAGTAACCCACCGCCATGGGCATACCAGTGCAGTAGTCGTAGGGGGCTGAACGGTCGTAGAAACCCGTCGAATTTGCAAGGGCGGTGATTGTGTATACGACGCTAACGTAATTTGTGGTAGGCGACGGGGTAATCGAACTCGGAGACGCGCTGGTTGCAAACGAGTGAGAAATGATCCCTGTGCATGAGGTACCCCCGTCGCTGCTCACGCAGTCCTCCCTGCTTACTGAAAGAGCGAACTGATAGGTGTCGTTCTGGAAGTACTGGCTGTGGTACTGGGTCGAGTTCCCCTGCCATGCCGATTGATAAGTCACGCAGATGTATGCAGTCGATCCGGGCTGCATCACGAGCACTGGAACATTCTTCAATGTCGAAGTGGTATTGCTGTTGTACACGCTTTCATTGCATGCTGGAGAAATACCAGTAGTGCTGGTCGCTATCGTCGACGTGAGGGACGAGCTGACTGAACTAGTTGAAGGTATAGTGCTTACAAAATAGGCCCCGAAAACTGCTATGATAAGTACGATAGCCACCATTGAGACAGTAGCAAGATGGGACATCGCTCTAAATTCTTCCTTCAACCATATGTCACTACTGTAGTAATCGTGGGGGTGAAAGTGTTTGTTTCATTTGCGTACGGTTGGCACGAAAATCTTATCGGATCGAAAAGAGTCTGGCACAACTGAATGCTCAGGCTCCCAGAGGGCAGGTCAAGTAATGCAAGAGTCGTTTCCAGCGGCCCCTGCGGTAGTACGAACGAGTAGTCTTTTCCATCATAATCCAGAATCGACACTTCATAGTAGTAATTTGCTTGCAAATTGGGAAAATTCAGAAACACCCACCCGCTAGTGTTTGAGGTCAGCTCGAAAGGCTCGGGAATAAATTCCCCAAAGCACGAGTTTGCCTTTGGCGTGGCAAGCACTTTGATACCGCTCAAAGATTGGTTCAAGGAGTCTGATGCTATACGAAGATACACGCCGTTTCCTTCGACTGGGACGACGCAGATTGTGCTGTTTGAGACCTCACTCGAATTGTAGATTGCGTTATTTGGAAAAGTGACGTTGCAGTAGCATGTGGTTATGATGGAAGTCGTAAATATTGGCCCCGTGGTTAGAGTGGAAGAAACTGTACGAGAACTAACTGTCAGGTATCCAGCAGTAGATGCCGCGATTATCAAAACGACCACAACTGCAACCAGGACGGTTTGCGCTATTCCTGCTTTCGACATTCGAAGTCTTTCTCTTCTAGGCTTCCCATATAGTCTTGATAGTCGAGATCTATTTCTTTCTATTGAATAGGGCTAACGTTCTGATTTAAAGAACAGCCGGGGGTCTTCGGTCAACTTTAGCTCAAAACGTCGTTTGGGAGAAAGAGTGACATACAGCACGGGTGCGAATCTTTATCTCAACTTTGTAAACCGAAAGATTAGTACACCGCCGACAATGCCTTACAAGCCGATGATGTCGAAGAGAGAGGTGCAGTTCAGGAAGACTGGCACAATGCTGGTTACAAGCCGATGGTGAAGAGGGAGGACGTTAATACAACATACCTAGGTAGAAAATTCGTAGTCCCCAAGGAAGTTCATCCGCCAGTCACCATCACACTTCTGCAAAGATCTGTTCTGAAGGAGGTGAAAAACTCAGATAGGGTGCTAGATATGGGAACGGGAAGCGGGGTAAATGCTATCTTGGCAGCTTCTAAATCTTCAAACATAATTGCGCTCGACGTTAACCCTTTTGCGGTCCGGTGTGCGAGGAAAAATGCGAAGCTGAACGGCGTTTCCTCGAGGATAAAGTTTCTTGAAAGCGATCTATTCAAGAATGTGGACGATAAATTTGATTTGATTGTTTTCGACCCACCATTCAGATGGTTCAAACCAAGAGACGTTCGAGAGAGGGCTACGGCAGACGAGAACTTTCGAACTATGAGGAAGTTCTTCAAACAAGTAAAGAAATACCTGGCAGAAGACGGCAGAGTGCTGATCTGTTATGGCACAATTGGTGATATGAATCATTTCAAGTATGTTTTGAAGAAAGGGAAATTCACGGTTAAAGTGCTTAACAAGCGTGAGCTAATCAGAGGCAAGAGAAAGCTGCTCTATTACTCCTACAAATTGACTCTCAGATCGGCAGAAAAACCACGGACAGAACTACGAAAAATTCTGAGTTGTTGATGCCGATCGCGCAGTCGGTTTGATTCTATTTCGATTCAATTCTGGGAAAAGTTGTATTCAGCTTTCGGTTGGTATCCTTCGGGAAAGTCTGTCTGAGCTTGAGATTAGCTGGATCTCTTTTTGCGTCTATGTCGTATCTGGGAATTAGATGCAGCGACCGCCAACGAGCTCTTCCTAGCTCTAATCATCACACTGAAAGTTCTCCCTTTGTTTCTTTAGAAGCCTGAAAATCTCGGCGAAGAAAGTGTCGATGTTTGGAATATGATTGATGATAAGCGGACAAACGATCTTATCGAAGGATTGTGACTCGAAAAATTGTAAGCCAGTTCGGACATCTGCTAATCTGTATTGAACGTTCTTCAGCTTCTTTGATTTTTTTCGCGCTAGTTCCACCATCTTTTCCGAAAAATCAATACCAATTATCTTCTTGCACTTCTTCGCGATTTCAGTAGTGAATCTTCCTGTTCCGCATCCAATCTCCAGGATAACATCATTCTTTCTTGGATTCAAAAGAGGAATTAAAAGATCTTGATCCATCTGAGCAGCAGGATTCCGTTTTGAATCCTCGTCGTAATCCTTAGCCCAATTTTCATAGGCTAATTCAATGTCTGATCTTTGGCTCAAATTCAACTACTCTAATTGCGGTAAGAGTTCTTCGCTTGATGAAACGCCAGCTCCCTACCGACCGCTTCGAATCCCTTATGGCCTTCCATTCTTCTCTCTAAATACCGTAAATGAATTCGTCCTAGTACCTTTCCTTTCTTCGGATCTCGCTTTCTCAAAAGACCTTCTTTTTTTGAACCCCCTCTTTTCCAAGACCCGTTGGGACGCGACATTTCCCGTGCCCGTCATTCACTGTCCCGGTCTCAAACAAGAAGTCAACGATAAGTCTCACGGCTTCCGTGGCGTATCCCTTCCTTCTCTCCTTCGGATCAAGCGCGTATCCAATTTCAAAGAAATTTGGAC
>JASHPQ010000023.1 GCA_030037995.1 Nitrososphaerales archaeon
ACCGGAATAAAGGCGGGTGTGATCAAGACGGCCGTGACGCCGAATCAGTTCACCGATCCAGACAAGAAGATCGTCAAAGCCGCAGCTATAGCCCAGAAGGAAACCGGGGTGCCGATAACGACTCATTTGTGGGGCGACCTCCCGGGGAAGTGGCCCGGCTTTGAGGTTATCGAAATGCTGCAAAAAAATGACGTTGATCTAAGCAAGTTTTACATTAGCCACATCGAGTGGACCGAAAGTCAGGAGAAAGATTGGGGAGTTGCCGTTAGGGCAGCTGCCGCGGGAGCGTATCTCTCAATTGACAACTTCGGGAAGGAGTTCCCGTACGGAAGCCTGGACAATAGCTTTGACGATTATGGCTACATCGGAGCGCCAACGGATCTCGACCGGTTGAGGCTGATCAAAAAGCTGATCGACGAAGGGTACGAGGACAAAATTATTGTGGGGCATGATAGTGCGTACAAAGTGCAAAAGCTAGCTTATGGAGGTCCCGGCCTGTGTCACATTCTGAAGAACGTGCCGCCCCTCTTCAAGCACCTTGGTATTGATCGTCAATACTTTGAGAAGATAATTGTGGACAACCCGCGGAGGCTCTTTAGTTGACCAAGGGTATCGTCTAGCTGATGGAAGCTACGATTCTACATCCATGTATTTCATTTATGTGACCAGTTGATGGATCTTCTCGGGTAGTTGTAGCTTTCATTAGTTAGTAAAATTAGAGCAGAAGAGATTTCGCCCGATCTTTGAGCTTCTCCACATTTTGGTCTCTTTTTAGGGACTCTCGCCAAACTTAAAACGCGTTTGCAAGCCATGTCTCCGTAAATATCGGTTTCCGATTCTTGCTCCACCTCTGTCGCGCGTCGTCAACTATGGATGGGTGATAATTTCACACGAGCGTGGTCATGAAACCGGGCGCTTCCCCAAAGGAAATGGCGCGCGTCCTAAAGACGATCAAGTCGCGCGGCTTGAGGACCGACACGATGTTCGGCGAATTTCAGAACGTAATCGGGATCATCGGCGATGAAAAGAAAATAGACCTTGAATTCCTGCGGTCCCTCGCCGGCGTCCAGGAGGTAATTACGATCCAGGTTCCTTACAGGCTTGTCAGTCGGAGCTACATAAGCCGGGACATCGTCGTGAAGGTCGGCGGCGTGGAGATCGGCGGCGACCATCCTCCGGTCTTTATCGCGGGCCCGTGTTCCATCGAGAGCTGCGAGCAGCTGCACCGCATCGGCAGGAAAGTGAAAGAGGCGGGGGCGCAGATGCTCCGCGGCGGCGCTTACAAGCCGCGAACTTCGATCCACTCCTTCCAGGGCCTGGGCGTCGCCGGTCTGAAGCACTTGAAGGAGGTGGGGCAGGATCTGTCCATGCCCACCGTCACCGAAGTTCGAAGCGAGTTCGATGTAAAGTCAGTCGCAAAGTTCGCCGACGTGCTGCAGATCGGGGCGCGCAACATGTACAACCAAGATCTGCTGGAAGCGTGCGCCAAGACTAAGAAACCCATCCTATTCAAACGCGGCTTTTCCGCACAGATCGACGAGTACCTGAGTTTTGCAGAACGGATCGCAGCCCACGGCAACAAACAGATTCTACTTTGCGAGCGCGGCATTACTCCACTTGGAGGGTCGTTCAAACCCGCCACGAGGTTCACTCTTGATCTGAACGCAGTTCCTCTGTTGAAGAAGGAGACGCCCTTTCCCGTGATCACTGATCCCAGCCATGGCACTGGGCGGCGGGATCTGGTTATTCCCATGAGCAAGGCGTCCATCGCCTGCGGAGCTCACGGGTTGATGATCGAGGTGCATGACCGGCCGGACGAAGCTCTGAGCGACGCGGCGCAGGCGCTCGAGCCGCAGGATCTCGCACGGCTGATCAAAGAATGCGGAGAAGTTTACCGCGCCATCTCACGGTGATCTGATGGCAGCCAGGACCGTGATGATCCTCGCGGTGATCATGACACTCATCGTAATTGGCCTTGTCGCGACTTTCCTCTTTCTTTCCTCCCGGTCGTCAACTACGTCGCTCATTTTGTAACCCCTTCTGCTGCCAACGGTCTCATTTTCGCTGCAGGCGACGACTCCATCTGGCCTTTTCCATAAGCCCCCGGTCGTTCTCGGTGACGGACCGAGGTGAAGATAAATACTAGGGCGGTAGTGCGGAGAACGCAGAAAATGGGCACTCTTTCCCAAGCGAAGACCTACGGCGGCATTGGGTCGATCCTCGTACTGCTGTCTTTCATACCCACGGTGGGGTGGGTGCTTGCGATCGCAGGGTTTGTGCTTACACTCATTGCCATCAAATACATCAGTGACGTCGTACAGGATAGTTCGATTTTTAATAACGCTCTCATCGCGATCTTGATTGCAATCGTTGGCATAGCGCTGGTGGGGATCGCGGTTGTTGCCTACCTGTTCAGATTTATCGGCCTGAGAAGTCTTGCCGGAGCAGCTCCGGGGACTGTTCCTCGTGGGGCTTTTGGCGCTTTGACGGGAATCATCGCCGCATTGGTGGTGGTGTGGATCCTGCTCGTCGTATCCGCCTATTTCCTCCGGAAGGCCTACAACGCCGTATCGACGAAATTGAACGTGGGAATGTTTCAAACCGCAGCATTGGTTTATTTCATAGGCGCGATTCTCACCATCATCCTCGTTGGTTTTCTCGTGTTGCTGATTGCGCAGATCCTCTTGATAGTTGCATTCTTCTCTATTCCGGACACCGTTGGCCAGCCGTCGTTTACTCCTCCTCCATCCCCGGGATCTCCCACTATGGCAACACCTCCTGCTGCCCCTACTGCACGAACCAAGTACTGCGTAAAGTGCGGGATGGCGCTAGCGCCGGACGCGCAGTTCTGTCCCGTTTGCGGTGGGAGTCAGCCGGCGTCCATGTAGAGAAAAAGACTACCCACCGCTCGCAAGATGAAACGGCCTCGACTCTATATCATCCGGCTGGGATCGCGATCCTCAGGCCTTTTTGCATCATGAAAACGAGGACGCGAATCTTCCACAACTTGATGCTCTAATAGAGCTTGAAACGGGCTTTTCTAGATGAAAAATCTCACGGTTGCGCGATTGCGGGGAAATTGGCTAGACATTTTCCTTTCCCGAAGTCAAGATATGCCAATCATCGATATATCTGAGATGCATTGGTTTACCTTTTCCCGCGAAGTGTATTCGACGTCGAAAGAAGCGAAGCGGGTTCAACTAGAATCATTTTCTTCATCACCGGAATTCAACACAATCGTCTTCCAGTCTTCGACCAGCGGATTCTCGATTTCGATAAAATCTTTGAAATGGTTGAAATCGTTGGTGTTCTCGGTCCAGATAAGATCAACCTTATTTTGAATCGCGGTAATTGCCAGCAGGCAATCAAAAATCTGTGCGCCTACCAAATTTTTTTCGAGTGAAAGTCGTATGGCTTCGATGGTTGAACTTCCTCGAGGTAGTAACTTGCCAAGTTTCTTGCTTTGCCAAAGGTTATTGCAGATGTCCCGGATCTCAGAAACTTTTGAAGAATTCCTCAGCTCTTTTCTGGGATTGGTCATTACCGAAAAGAACTCCAAGATATTTTGGTTGCTCACAAAGGCATTCAGAGGGCCAGCTAACGACGCGATCAATATGGAGGAAGCACTTCCATAATGGTGGGAATTTCGAAGGTGAGCGTAAACGAGGATGTTCGTATCAAGTAGGATTTTCTTGTTCACATATTCAGTATCTTTGATATCTGAACCGTTAACTTCTACCCGCATCATAGTAATCCTCCCGCTTGAGAGTCTTCCCTTTCATCTTAGAGGTGAAGGGGCTTTTGAGAATTCTCTCAATCAGTCTGTCCTCGGGAGAAGATTTACGTTTGATCGAGACAGTAAATGATTTTCCGTCAACGATTCGGATTTCGGCCTTATCACCATCAACTAGGCCCAGTTTTTCTTCAACAATCTTAGGAACGTACAGCTTTCGTTTATGATAGGTAGCGGTTGCGGTCATAACCAATACCCAATTACTAATTGGGTATTAAATGGTTTGTTGAAATTAACTGGAAATCCGTAAGGATCCTGCTACACATTTGCAACGATGCCATTCAGGTTTTCTACCCTTCCATCGCAGATCCTTCCAACTTATATCGAACTTTACGAGAATTCAACAGCTAATAGTTTCGTCGTTGCGGGGTCACCGATCGAGTTGAGCGGAATCGATTTTAGTACAGTTTCTCGTATCACAAAACCGGACTGGGTACATGGCAAGATTAGCAAGACGAAAGTCCCAAGAAAGATCGAGCTCGATACGATGAGAAACCTAAAGATGTATGAAGGGCAGCGTCGAGTAGCACTTTTGCGGCCGAACAGTCCGTCTGAGGTACTGTTGCTTTTTCTCCGAGAATCTTCTATTCTTCGTAAAGTCTAAGGATCTTTTACCGTCGACCCGCCACG
>JASHPQ010000247.1 GCA_030037995.1 Nitrososphaerales archaeon
ACCTACGATACTCACTACTCTCCACGCGGGAGTTATTTTACTGCTTTCGCCTTGAAAGATAGGCTCGTTCAGATGCTAGACCCAAAGCCTCCGTCTTATCTTCCCCTAGAGTTACCGGAGGGTGAGGGCATATGCCTCCATCTCACCTCTACCTGATAGAGATCATAAAAACACGAACAAAAATTAGGCATGTAGCCAGCTACGCCCCCCAGTCGATGACAACCGCCATAAATTCGTCTTTTTTGGAAGAGTCAGTCATAAGCCTGCTTGAATTTCTCTGGTAGCAGAATATGGCTTGTAAGTTCCTTCAACTTCAATTTCCCACGAACTACCATGTCGAGGAGAGAGCTCACATCCGAGATGTAGGAATGAATCGCGTTACGACCTGGGGGACTATTTGGTCTTGCTTTAGCGCTTCTCTCGCCGCGACGACGCTCTCTTCGCTCCCCGCGCAGATGCCGGTAATTTCGATATCCCTCCTGCTTATCAATTGCTTATTTGGTATGAGTACCACGCCAAAGTTTCTTTCGCAAAAATCCCGTCTTCTATCCATCCGTGAACAGCTAAATCGTCCTCCATCATCAGACGTAGGAGATCCTCTTTCACATCTGTTCAAGAGCAATCCTAACGGAGTCATCATAACTCAACGCTTTTCCCTTTGCCCAATCATCAGAGAAAGATTTCCCATCCAAGCTGGAATGAATCATCTTCAACCCTTTATCGAATTCAGGTGCCTCGTCCGGGTCCATCGCGAGCCCCGTCTCTTCAAATTGTGCCTTTGCAGCTGAGAATAGCCTCGTCGCCAGACGTGGATCTCCGTGTGACAGAGCTACTCGGCCGATCCAGACCAAAACGTAGGGAGTCAAGTATTTGTCTCGCCGTTCGTATGCGGATTTCAAACTCTCCTGCAACAGAAGTAAGGCGGCTTCGATGTTACCCTCGAGCACTTCAAGCGCTCCGAGATTTTCGAGCTCCGCAGCAACCCAGTAGGAACGCCCTAATTCTTGATTCAGAGCAATGTTCCTCCGGTAAAAGACTCTAGCTCTGTCCAGATCTCCTTCAACTCGCGCCGCGGCGGCGAGCATATGGAGCGGATTAGCGCTATCTCCCTTTTCGCCGTGATCTTGAGCCTCTTTGAGCGCTCGTTCACTGAGCCGACGCACCTCTTTTGTATCCCCGCGGCGTAATGCCAACCGAGAGAGACCGGAGGTCGCCCGTACGATGAACGATGAGTCTCCTAGGTTGTTCGCGATGTCAAGGCACTCGCGAAAGTAGACATCGGCTCTTCCTTCATCGAGATTCCTAAAAGCGAGAATGCCAGCTCCATATAGCGCGTTAGCGCGGACTACATTGCGTGTCTCTGCACCAGGACAGACAAGAGCTTTTGCGAGCCAAGAGCGGGACTCGTCTGAATAACCCCTCTCCTCCTGAAAAAAAGAAAGACTCGCTGCCATCTCGAGTGCTTCAGCCCCCTTTGAATGATCCAGGAACCAGAGGAAAGCTTCTCTCAGATCGCCATAACTAGCTTCAAGTTTTTCCATCCAAATGGTGCTATCAGAACTGCTCAAATGCGGTTCCGATTCGACCGCGAGTCTACGAAGCGTTTCCGCACGTTCCGATGACATTAGATCGCCTTCGGTCCGGGTCAAAAATTATTGTCACAACCTTCGATAATAATAGATAAAAGACGACCATTACTTAAACTCAGATGTCACCGGCAGATACTTCGATAACGTCCAGTTCGAAACCGACAGAAGCCATAGTTCGAACTTTTTAGAGAGCGGGCCTCTGGGGATTCGGACCCCAGACCCCTGGATAACTCCGTCGTTTCGGGGCTTAAAAGTCTCACCAGCCTACGCAACTTTTCTAGTTGCAATAAACTCCCAGTGCTCTACCTGGCTGAGCTAGAGGCCCTTGCGATAACCCGTTTCTCACCCGAATCCGAGGCAAACGCAATATTAACCAATCGGCACGTTTGAAGATCTTTTCCGTGCCTCCAGTTTGAAGGAGGTGCGCAGAAAAAGAATTCTTCCGAGTCCGTCAGGCCTAAACGGAGATTCCGATTCCGCCTTCCTGATTTCTCCCTTTACCACGCGGTAATAGACCAAGATGACGAAAGCCACCAGAGCGACGATCGAGATGACCGACGGTAGCGTGGACGCAACAGTATCAAAGATCGCGTGCAGTACTATGGCAGCTGCGAGCCCCTTCAAAGCGAGCAGGGGCTTTTTCTTGAATTTTGCCTCACCCAAGTAAAACCCGATGATCGCGCCATAGAGAGCGTGCGAGGGCACGCTGATCACCGCCCTAATTATCGCGGTCAGGAGTCCATAACCCAGAACGTAGAGGATATTCTCCACCGTCGCAAATCCCAGGGCAGCCGCGACCCCGAGAATCAGTCCGTCCATCGGTTCCACGAACATGCGCGAGTTGTACGCGTAGATTCTGACGGCGAAGAACTTGAGGCTCTCTTCGATCAGGGCGACCTCGAACAGATAGTAAATGAAGATCGCGAGCAGGGTATTCCCCTCCGGGAAAAGCAGTTTCAACCATAGTTCGAGGATGATCGCTGGAAAAATCATCAGCGCGCCCAGAAAGAACGTGATCGCTAGGATTTTCTTGGATTCATGCTTGTATCTGTCCTGATTGTAGAAAAACCACAGCAGGAAGATCGTCGGGGCAACGGCGAGCAACAGCAGCACCGACACGGAGGATTCCGGTACAAGGAGGGGCGGTGATCCTGGAGGCTCAAAATAGTTATCCAGAGTCCCAGGCACTATTGAAGGATTGCGCGGGTATGCGGATTAACTAAAGCATTAAATCCGCTCCGCTCAGTGAATTTTCTGAAGACTTCCTAGCCCAGGTAGTATAGAGACAAGTTCGTATAACTCGGTTACACCCAAAAGTTGCCGGTTAGTATGTGAGACAGCTCCGGAAGAAAAAACCAGCCTCAAATGTCACTCTCGCGACCCGGGTTCAAATCCCGGCCTGGGCGCTTACGCTTCAAGTTAACCTCCCTTCCCAAAAGTACGCCGTGTTTTAAACCAGAGAGGACTTTCTCTAGCATGACGACGACTGCTGGAGACATCCACGAGTAAGCAAAGAGGCTCGAACAGGAGAAAGCTAGGATACAGGTCAGAGACACTATCCCGGGCGAAGACAAGAGGCTATTCCTGAACTTCTTGGACGTTCTCTTGAGCCAAGGAATGAGCCTCGGAAGAGTCTCAAAGTACGCAAACCACCTCAAGATCCTTTCGGAGAGGATAGTCGAGGAAACCCAAGATTGTACGAGAGGACTCTCTCAAGGACGACATGCGCGAGTTAGCTATCTGGATCGACACTAAATCAAACTACACGACAAATACTAGAAGCGACTGCAAGAAAGTGTTGAAGTGATTCTACCAATGGCTACTACACGCATGAATTGCAGTGCTTTCTATGCCTTGGGTAAATCAGGATAGTTTCCATCTGCTTTCCGTTATACCCATGTTTCCGAAAAGGATAGGGGCCGTGATCGAGTTTGAGAGATTTTTCGAGTTTTGAAGCTTGTTTTGCTTCGGCCCTTGTTGGGCTTATTTCTGTAGCAACTGCACACTTCGAGGAAGTCCTGAACGAAGGCTTCAGAAAACTCCGACTCGTCCTGAAATCTTTCGTTGAATTCTCTTTCTACGGTGAGCCATTTTCTCGTTTCGAAGAGAACTTTGAAATAACGCAGCAGAACAGTTTTGCCAGTTCCCCTCAGCCCGGAAATTGTTGCATTTCTAGGTAAACCTTCTTCGCTAAATGCTCTTTTATTCGAAGGCAAGAAATATGGGAATTGGAATATGTTTGGATCATTGTCCTTTGGCTATGCTTTGTCACGTTTGCATATGCCCTGTTCGCCTTGTCAGAACAGATAGTCTCAACAGATAGATTCAGAATTAGTACTGGTAGAATCGCCGTGCAAAAATATAGCTGTAAATACTCAGCGCTCTGTTATGGTTGCTAACCGCGGGAGATGCATAGATTGGAGTCAGATCTTTCCGGCAATCAACCGAAGAAAGCCAATATCGGTCTGATGATAGCAGTAGTAGTGATAATTGTAGGGGCGGCTCTTGGAGCCATTTTTCTCACGAGTAGATCGTCCTCTTCCTCATCCACAAGCTATGACGTGATCGCGACCGTGACAGTTTACGGCCATGCGGCAGGGCTGCCCTGCGCGGCACTGAGGCTGCCGTGCGCTCTACCTACATCTATCAAAGCCAATCTAACTCTATACCAGTCAAAGTACTACTATGTTTCGGAAATCACCGCAAACAACGTTGTCTATACTGTCTGGTACGACAACTCAACCTACTACTGCGTCAGCCCCCAGTTTCAGGGAACGAGCACGTGTCCCCCCTAATTGCTTTTCTATGGTGGGACATTGAGATCGATAATCTCTATTTCCGCGGTGGTTGCGATCATTGCCTTCGCGACCTTCGGAGCTTTTTACTTTTCGTCAAACTTCACATCTGGCCTTAACAGCTCATCAACTTCGAGTTCTTTTGTTTCCGCAAAATATTTCACTTCAATTTCATCCGGCCCCAGTTTATCCTCGACTTCTTCTACTAGTTCTTCTCCTGCTCCAT
>JASHPQ010000248.1 GCA_030037995.1 Nitrososphaerales archaeon
CAGGATGCGAGACGAGATAAAGCGGATGGCCCCACAAGCTGACCCGGTGCAGGTAAGCGTCGCCCAGAACATTCTTGAAGTCGCAACCAGCCTGAACCAGATTTTCAAGATTGTAAGGCATTTTTACATCCAAGGTCAGAAAACCAAGAGCTACTACATCCTCGTCCAGCTTCAGATGATAATGCCCATGATCATTCAGGAGGCTGATGCGCTAGTTAGCGCGATTGACGCTTTCAAGGACGCCGAGCCCATCGGGGACGGTCTGGGGCCGATGGTAGCTGGCAAGTTCATGTATGGCAAGGATAAGGTGACCATAGAGCGCGAGACTGTTTACGCGAAGGCGGAATTCAAGGGCAGAAATCTACTCGTGATGAAGGCAGAAGGCCCGATGGGAACCGTGGGGCGGCCTCACATTGGAGTGGAAAAGCTTCTTTCCGATCCCGCTAACAAGGTAGATTCACTGATCATGGTTGACGCCGCCTTGAAGTTAGAGGGAGAAACTACCGGCGAAATTGCAGAGGGGATAGGGGCGGCCATCGGTGGGATTGGAGTTGAAAAATTCCGAATCGAAAAAGCGGCAGTCGACAAGGACATCCCGATGTACGCGGTGGTAGTCAAGCAGTCGCTGATCGACGCCATCTCCGTAATGAAAAAGGAGATCGCCGAGGCTTCCGACAAGACGGTGGCGGTCGTACAGAGAATACTCGAGGAAAAGACCAAGGAAGGGGACACGGTGCTCATCATCGGTGTCGGAAATACGCTGGGAGTCGCACAGTAGCCCAGAGGAGTGGGATACGATTGGCGCAGATGTTTCCCTCAATCGGCGAGAAGAGGCCGAAGATGCCGGTCTTTACCGTGGAAGAGTGCCCTAATTGTGGAACGAAGACGAAGCGCGCCTTCAAGATTGGGGATTACGTATACAAGGATGGCGGCGAGTGTCCAAAGTGTCACTCGAAGACGGTCGTCAGCATGATCTACGCTGAGCTCGTCCAAGTTAAGTGAGTATAGAAAAGCCACCCGCGTTTACAGCAACGGTGTGCTCTGCCTGTGCGACGGGTTGGGCTTTGGCTTCCACTAGCTCGGCATAGCCGTGTACCAACTTCATCTTGACCAATTTCGGAATTATTTCCGAGAGCTTCTTTTTCGAAAACTCTTCCTCGTACCATCTCGCGGCAAATGGAAGGGTCTTTCTGTCGTTCCAGACGACCTCTAAGAATCTGTTAAGCTCTTGATCCTTCGTGTTCTTTCTCGCGACGAGGCCGAAGATGTTCTCCGAGCTCCCTTCGACTACGATCCCGCTTCCCTCAGATGTGGTGAAAAAAGGCTCGACGGCGTAAAAATGGCCTTGCTTGAAACTGGAAAATGAGGGGGACCAAACGTTCGGGACGGACGTACCCGCGTGAATGATGTACTTCTCGAGCATGTGACCGGAGAGATTTGAAATGGGAAGGTACCCCCTGCGGGATGCATAAGCCTCCACAACCCTGCCCACATCGCTCGTCCGGGCTCCGCCTTTAATCACTTTGAGCGCCTCGCCAAGCGCTGACTTCGTGGCTTCTGCCATGTCCAGTAGCTCGTCATTATAACAAAGCGTCACTGCCGTGTCTGCAATGCAGCCATCGATGTGTGCGCCTAGATCCACCTTCAGGATAGAGTTGTGTGGCACTTCCTTCTGGTCGTCGATCTCAGCAGTGTAATGGGCGGCAGACTCGTTCGCGCAGACGTTGCACGGGAAGGCAGGTTTTCCTCCGAGATTCTCGATGCTCTTCTCCACAAAATCGCACACTTCGGTGTACATTTTCCCTTCCCAATTTCGAGCCTCCACATCCTTTTTGACCTGCCTGCAGATCGAGCCTGCCTTGACGTAATAATCGGTGACGCTAATATTTGACAAATCAGAACCACTTTTGGAAGTTGATTACACATGGCGTTCATTGCATTTAACGCCTTTCCCTCTTGTCGCACTAGCCTTTTTTATCGACATTTACGTCACTCTGAATCGTGCCGCCTAATCGCAAGTATCGATGCATCGCGTTGGGGGGCACATTTGATCATATTCATCGCGGGCACAAGGAACTTTTGAAGCGCGCATTCGACACCGGGGACTCCGTCTTCATAGGACTGACGAGCGATGACTTTGCAACAAGAGAAGGGAAGAAAACCGAGCAGACCTTTGAAGAGAGAAAGCGCGATCTGGAGGATTATCTGAAATTAGAATACCCAAATCGAAAGTACGAAATTTCGAAACTCGAAGACCGATTCGGCCCCGCTATTTTTTCAGATAGAATCGACGCAATCGCAGTGAGTACCGAAACCTTCCCGGCCGTTGCAGCTGCAAATAACCAGCGCAGGGAAAAAGGGTTGCCCGATCTCAAAGTGGAAGTGGTGCCGATGACGATGGCGGATGACGGAACTAAGATTTCCAGCACTAGAATAAGAGCGGGCGAAATCGACCCGGATGGACGGGTCTTGAAGAAAGGAATTTAAGGAAAAATTAAGGTGGGGTCGGTGGGATTCTCACGATTCTTCCGCTCGGAAGAGAACAGAAAGACGCTCTTGAACCCACGATCTACGGGTATCTCCACCCTCGTAGTGCTCCAATGTAACATCATCCTGTTACTGTCAGAATACCCATAGGTATTATTTTGTTGGGACACTGGAGCCCGTCGCCTTACCTTTCCAGGTCGATCGCGACAAGCTGGGCTACGACCCCACCTCTTTTTCCTTTGCCTATCGAGTTTGTGTAAAAAGGCTTTCATCAACCTAATCTACTGTTTTTACTAGCGCCTAGCTTTCATCAAAAGGATCTTGTCAATTCTCCGAGCAAAAACTCATTAACGCGATTTCGGCCTGAATGTTGTAATCTTCCATTTCACGGGAATTATTTTCATCATTTTTGCGCGACGACAGTCGGAGTTTTTTAATTGAGCGAAGAAATCTCTGAAGCGTGCGGAATCTTCGGTGCGGTATCGTTCGATCCTGGCACGGATGTATTCTCCTATCTATACTGGGGGTTACTCTCCCTGAATCACCGGGGACAGCAGTCTTACGGGTTTACAACCCTTAGAAAGGGCAAGTTCGTAAAGCGCGAGGACCTCGATCTCATTCCCACGAACCCCAGGGAAGTCGAATCGCTTGCCGCCTCGCTCAAGGGGAGCGCGGGGATCTCCAATGCTCGCTATGCGACCTCCGGGAGCTCGGGAATCAAGCACCTCGAGGGGGGAAAACAGCCGCTCGTAGTTTCTTCCGGAAACCGATCGATTGCTGTCAGTTACAACGGAAACATCGTGAATACGCAGAAACTGAGAAACCCCCTCCGGGAAAAGTTCGGGAGATTCAAGACCGACGCCGACACCGAAGTGCTCGCCAAAAAGCTCCTGCTCTCTCTAGACGAAAATTCCGGAAACTATGAGGAGGCCGTGGCGGCATTGCTCGACGAAGTAGAAGGAGCGTACTCGGTTATGATTTTGGACTCCAGTGGAGATCTGTTCGCCTTTAGAGACGTGCATGGCATAAGGCCATTCTGTTTTGGCAAAAAGGACAAGGTCATCGCGTTTGCCTCTGAGACACCTGCGCTAGACATCAACGAATTTGAAGATCACGAGTTTGTTGAGGCGGGTGAGCTGATTTCAGTTTCCAAAAACGGATCTGTCAAGAGGTCCCAGATAAGAAAACCAGATCCTGCTCTCTGTTCCTTCGAGTTTGCGTACTTCTCCAGACCTGACACGGTGTTGAACGGAACTACTGAGCCTGTCTACAAGATCAGGGAGTCGTTCGCAAAGAGCCTTGCGACTAGTAATGGTGAAAGGCTCCGTGGCATTGACATCATCCTTTCCATGCCAGAGACTGCCGATGACGCAGCCTATGGGTTGCACGAAGCCACGGGAATCCCCTGGGAAAGAGCAGTTAGGAAGAACAGGTACGTCACGAGGAGGGCGTTCATTTCAGGGAAGAGCAACCGCGAAAGCGTTATCGACAAAAAGATGAACATAGTTTCAAACCTCGTCAGAGGAAAAAATGTCGCGGTCGTGGAGGATAGCATAGTACGCGGCGACACGACGAGGATAAACATCGCAAAGTTGCGAAAGGCAGGCGCGAAGAAAATCGATGTGTTCGTCACCTTTCCGAAGATCGCAAATCCGTGTCTTTACGGAGTGGACATGTCGACCTACGGGGAGCTGCTCGGCGCCAAGATGACTCCCGAGGAAATTTCAAAATGGATGGACGCGGACTCCGTGAACTACCAGACGATTGAGGGGCTGGTTAATGCGATAGGCATTCCGCAGGATTCTCTTTGCATAGCGTGCGTCACAGGCAAATATCCTACACCAGAAGCCCAAAAGCTTGCCGACGAAATTAGGTCACAGTTCCTCAATGGCGTTTCCGAAGGAGGAGTGAGGATCTACGAAAAAGAAGACATCCGGAGAAGAAGGCGTCCTTCTTGTTAGGATCCTCCGGCGCTAACAAGTCAACGAACATTTTAGTGATCGGATCCGGCGGCAGGGAGCATGCTATCGCTTGGAAGGTGCTTCAGAGCGATCGTATTGAAAAGCTCTATGTGGCTCCGGGGAACGGCGGAACTCGAGAATTCAACATCCCCATCAATGCCGGTGATATTCCCGGACTTCGAGATTTTGCCAAGAATAATAAGTGCCTTACCATTGTCGGTCCGGAGGCCCCTCTGGCTGCAGGAATTGTGGAAGAGTTCAGATCAGTGGGCTTGCCCATATTCGGGCCGACCGCAGAACAAGCGAGGCTCGAAACGAGCAAAGTATTTGCTAAACGGTTTATGAAAAATCACGGCATCCCTACAGCGGACTACAGCGTCTTCAACGAAGCAGAAGAGGCGATAGACTACGCCACTCTTAAGCGAGGCCGGGTAGTCGTGAAGGTTGACGGCCTCGCTGCGGGAAAAGGAGTGTTCGTCTGCTCGACAGTCGATGAGGCAGAATCTGCCATCCAACTTATTCTCGAAAAGAAAGCCTTTGGAAAGGCTGGCGACAAATTGGTCATCGAGGAGAGACTCTTCGGCAGGGAAGCCTCTTTCATGTTTTTGTGCGATGGAAAGAGAGCCCTAAATTTTGGATCGGCGGTGGATCATAAAAGGGCGTATGACAATGACAAGGGGCCCAACACCGGCGGGATGGGAGCCTTTTCCCCGGCCCCTGCATTGACTTCGGAAGAACTCTCCCTGCTGAGCGACAAGGTTGTAAGGCCCGCGGTAATAGACACTGGTTTTCATGGATTTTTGTACGTGGGATTGATACTCGATGAAAACAATTCTCCCTGGGTTCTCGAATTCAATTCTAGGTTAGGTGATCCTGAGGCTCAGGCAATTTTACCCAGGCTGGATTCCGATCTTGTGGGGTTGCTTTATGACTGTGAGTCGAAGGGAGGTTTTCAGGAAATCTCCGACTTAAATTGGAGCTCAAACTGCTCCTGTACCGTGGTAATGTGTTCGGAAGGCTATCCGGAAAGCCCGAAGATTGGAGACGAGATCAAGGGCATCACAAAAGCACAAAGCTTGCCCGGAGCACTCGTATTCCACTCTGGGACCATAGTAAAAGAGGAATCAATTTACACGAATGGCGGACGAGTGCTTTCCGTTACG
>JASHPQ010000249.1 GCA_030037995.1 Nitrososphaerales archaeon
GAAGACGCCAATTGCACGATTCTGGAGCCAACATTAATAATTCTGGGTTACAATACGACCGAGTTTATTGCACCCGAAATCAACCTGAATTCTTCCATTTTTTCAATTGTTTCGACAGTCACGAGTTTCAGTCAGATGCCTAGTCCGCAAACTACTTACACGACGACTACTGTGACTGGTAACGTAGAAACCGCCTACACCACAATCACAACAGACAATAGCACAATTGTATCTTCCACTTTCACCTGCCCGAGTATTCTTGCCTAGATTTCGGTGTGAGACCTACCACGGCTCCCTTATACACACAAAAAAAGAAGCACACGAAAGAAACCGAGAAAAATTCTTCTGAGGTCTTCCTGTTTCGTTTCTAAGAACATTTCATATGTTGTATGGTTTCAAATATCACATTCGCAACCTGATAGTGTCGTAAGCATGGACTTGAAACGCAGAGCAATATTGGGAATCCTCGTCGTGATAATTATCGCATTTGTTTTCTTTGCTCCAGTGGTTACTGCAACTCTTCATTGCACCGCTGTACCGACTCAGATTAATTATTCAATTTCTTTACTTTTGACTCATTATATTGGTGCATATTTTTCAGGAAACAAGTATTATTTTTCACCATCATCACCTATTCCAAGCATTATTTGGAGCGTATGTTATTGATTGACTATGGAAGTGAAGACTAGAACCTTATAGGATGCCGAGTGAAAAAACGGGGTAAGATGAAAAGATTGGCTTTTTTGCCATCTCGATGACTTCGATTGAATTCAAAAACAATAGGAAAGATTAGCGTTTACAGTGTCGTATCAGGAGTTGCTTCCATGCTCTTCGGAGTGTTTTTGCTAATCCAATATTATTCCTTGAATGAATTTTGCATCAAAAATAGACTTAGTTGTCCCAATTATGGTCTCCTTCTTTCTTGGGGCGTCTTGTTTTTAATTCTCGGCGCTTTACTTCTCACAAATGGTCTGTTTCAACCGAAAATAAATACGAAGAGATCCCTCAATTTGCAGGACTTTGCCGAAAGCGCCTACGTGCGAAGGCTTTGGATGTGACATTAGCACCATAGCCGTGACATTCGTTCAGACACCTTGAGATATTTGTGAGCATAATTGCTAAGGAAATTGCTTGGTTCTGCTATCGTTATAGTGGTTGCAATCTTTTTCTTCGCTCCTGTAGTCCACCTCGGAACTCGTCTCGCACCTCGGCAAGTGTGGATTTCACTATGCGGCCACAGCACCTGCGTGTGCATGATTTTCGGATGTTACACAGGAAACACTTGGTGTTCTGTGTCGTATCGTCTATTTGGGGTCGGGGAATATTACGTAGCACTCACACCCCACGCCGTATGGTATTTCGTTACAAATAGTAGTCAATAGAAAGCAGTTCTTGTGATAAGACCCTTGAAACTCCACATTGAGACAAGACAACGATATGCATGCAAGTGGAGAATTTACCCCTTGGTTTGGGAATGACGGATTAGTCACGGAATCAGGTAAATGAAGTATAACTTTGAAGAAGCGAAATAAGTTAGTATTTGTTCAGATTTTTTTGGCACTCGTTTTCTTCCTCGTGCCAATACCGGGGTTTAGGACATTTTATCCACCGCCGAGAGATATTGAATGTGGTGGCATCTCTTGCACAATTATCCTTTGGGTAAATGGCTCTCCTTCTTATTGGCTGAGGCTACGGTGGAGTAATTGACCAAACCAACACTTTCCCATATTTCAATAGTTACTGGATTGCATTAGGATGAGAACAAGAAGGGTAGTCATGATTTTCGTCGTCATTGGCATAGTGTTGACTTTTTTCTTCGCACCCCTTTTCTTTTGGACAAACGCAAGACCTCCGGTTCCTCCGGCTTATTTCAACACGCCCGGTCTAGGGCTTCCCGTCTACCGTTCTCTTGGTTGTGCTATTCTCGGCTACGGTGACCTGTATTCACCGGGAGCGGTAAAATTGGGAGGCGAACGGTATCCAGCATTTGGGTTGAGTTTCGGATGCAAGATTCCTTATCTTGGCTATCTGTGATAACAAAATCTAATCAAGGAAAATTGAAAAAAGTTTGGCACGAAATAGGACAATTGTCTTAACCGCAGTTGCGGTTGCTGTTGTCCTTGGGGTCGTGGCAGTCGCCTCGATTACGGCGATGGAGGCAAATCGTTCCAAAGAGGTCGAGTTGATTGGCACTTGCAATTCGACATTCTACCTGTTACCAGACTCGCTATCCTCATCCGTCACGAACATCACGACTGTCAGTAATCATACAACCACGATTTACGCCTCAACCACTATCGTTTCTCCAACAACAGAGACATTCACTTCGAATTATACGACGTTTTTGGTCACGAACACGTCGACACAGTTTACCACCACGAACACATCAACACTATACCCTTACTCTCCCGTTCCCGAAACGGTCGTCGCAGCCTGCACGTTTGCTCCTTGGGACTAATAACCTCACTTCCAATACACGAAAGTGTAACTCTCCCTCTCCAACCCGCCCTAACTCTCGCTCAACCCCTAAAATGACCCCTCCAAAAGAGAGCGCTTGCCAAGAACACCGGCGGGCGTCGCCCCTATGCTAATGCTATAGTGGCTGACGACGACGATGGCTGCGGAAACCCGGCAGCATCACCCTGCCCACCCCTCCCCAGACCCCTCCCCGTTTTTGTTAAAGTCCACCCTTTTACCGGCGGGACTTTCGGCATAAGAGTATCATCAGCTCGTTTCAAGCTCTGCTTTCGATCAAGCACTACGGAATGCTATTGCAAGAAATAATTCATTGCTCTAAAAAGAAAAAGTACTTTCTGCTTTCATACTACCTATAGGTATGCAGGAGATCCCTTCTACATTTTGGGCCTCTTTTCACAGCTCCCCTGTTTTAGACACTAACCGGGAAAAATCTTGAAACGCGTTAGAACACAGACACTGCGCTGGATCCGAAATAGAACTAGAATTCCCTGGGCTTCACGGAGACTAAGCTGGAACTTTGGCACGACGAGCATCCCCAGCTATGCCGCCCCTGACCATTCGTATTACCAGGATTATCAATGCCCCTCTTCGTTTTGTTTTCGATTGGTGGAATGACTACAGCGAGGAGGCCATGCGCATTATCGGGTCTGGGCACCGAAGAATAATTTTGGATAGAACCAAGAAGCGCGTCATCGTAGCTGTCTCCTGGAGATGGTGGCCCTTGGAGGGTTGGTGTTAGCCACGTCCCCTTGAGTCTCCTAAATCGTGGCATCTTGATTTCTATGGTGAAGAGAGCATCGACGCAGATTACAGACTGTCAAGTGTGGGCATGATACAAGAAAGTTGAGCATGACTTTCAAGAAAACAATGATACCGCCAAAATCACATACTCTAGAAGACTATCCCAGTCAATAAACGACATCTGGGATCACTACGGCTTGAAAAAGCGTACAAGAATCTAGTTTTTGCAGCCACTTCTATGGCTATGAAACAGTCGACATGAACCCTTGAGACATCGGAGCTCAGAAAGATTGTTAGAGTGCTGCGCGTACAGGGGCTGGCGGGGAGAATCCCAACCTATGAAGCGGCATGGAAGGCGACCTTGGATCGGTCATGAAAGAGCCGGAAGTAGAGAAGCAGAAAAGGAAGGTTACGAAGAAAAAGCGGTGGAAGCTGGTTATGGCCAAAGTTAGCGATCTCGATAAACAGGTGCAGAAGCTCGCGAAAGAGTTCGCGGCAAGTGGGACAAGATCGGAGGAGCTCGCAAGACAGGTAGCCGAGGCCTCGCAGGAAATCGAGTCCTTCGGCAGGGATCTCGCCGCCAGCCAGGAGCTAGCCGAGTCATTGACGCGGACGGTGGAAACGAGCAATGTGAAGATTCAGAGATTGGTGGACGAAATGGCTCTTTACAAAACGGAAATTCAGAAGGAGATCCAAAACTCCAACCACCACAAGGATGACGGCGGAAGCTCCCTTTCAGAGACCCTCGCGGCCACCGACCAAAAGCTGGAAACTTTCAGGGCCGAGCTTTCGCGAATCAACGAATCCATTTTCCTCCTCCGCTCGGAAGGGAAGGACGTCTACGAGAAGCTGGGGGAACACGATCTGGGCCTCGCCGATACCAGAGCCAGAATCGATTCCCTTGCCAACGATGCGGTTCCGCGCATGACGGGGCGGCTGGAAGCCTTCGAGAAGGAGTTTCAAACGTGGGGCGACAAGATTTACGCACTTTCGGAATCGGTCACCGGGTTGAGCCGGAGGCTCGTCGCAGTGTCCAACAACGACAATGGCTCGACCGTGGTGATTGCAGAGCAACTGGCGATGATCAGCCAGCGTCTGGACGGCCTGGAAAAGGGGATGGCCGAAAACGGCGCGCGGATGAGCGAGCTTCAGGGGAGCGTGGCTTCACTTGCAAAGAGGCTGACCTCCGTAGAAATCGACACATCGGGCCCAAGCGCGGACAAGTTCGACGAGTTCTAGACGTATCCCGTAATGAACTGCGGCTGATAGGGCTCTTCCAGATACCGGGACTCCTCCGGGGAAAGGGCGATGCCGAGGGAACCGGCAAACTCTTCCAGGTGGGGCAGCTTGGAAGTGCCGATGATCGGCGACGTCACGACCTTTTTCGAAAGTAGCCAGGAGATCGCCACCTGCGTGGGGGTGGCTCCCTTTTTCTGCGCGACCTCGATCAGCCGCCTGACTATCTCGTCGTTGGCGGGCTTTTCCGCGTACCGCTTGTAGCCAAATGAGCCGGGAGCGAGCCGGCTATAATCGCTGGTGCTGGTTTTGATCTTCCCATCCGAGAAATATTTCCCGGACAGCATCCCACCGGCGGTCGGACCCCATGGGATCACGGCGATGCTTTCCGAGGCGCACAGCGGCAGCATCTCCCTCTCTTCTTCCCGGTAAAGCAGGTTGTACAGATCCTGCATGCTCGAAAACCGTTCAAAGCCGTGAAGCTCGCTCGTGTACAGCGCTTTCGAAAACTGCCAGGCCCACATGCTGGAGGCCCCGATGTACCGCACTCTGCCATCCCTCACCAGGTCGGTAAGTACGGAGAGCGTTTCCTCGATCGGCGTTTCGTAATCCCAACGGTGGATCTGGTAGATATCGACGTAATCGGTCCTCAAGCGCTTCAGGGACTCTCCGATCTCCCACTGGACGTGCTTTCTCGATAACCCGTGCTGGTTGGGGCCGCTTCCCATCTCACCGTGCACCTTCGTGGCGATGACGAGGTTTTCACGACCGTAGCCCTTCACGGCGTTTCCCAGAATCTCCTCGGATCTCCCGTCGGAGTACACATTGGCGGTGTCGAAGAAGTTAATCCCCAGATCCCACGCCCTGGCGATCACCTTCGTGGCTCCGTCCTCTTCCACCATGTAGTCCGCCTCGTTGCCGAAGCTCATGCACCCGAGGCACAGCCGGGAAACCTTCATGCCCGTTTTGCCGAACCGCACGTACTCCATTTCGACGAATACGGTTTCGAGGGATCGGTTCCGAGCTTTTGCGCTTTTCGGTCAGTGAATTATTTCATAACTTTAGAGAGAATAAGAATTGGCCGCCCACCGATATCGCTGGTAGACGTTCAGGCGAGTCTGTAAGTTTCCAGCAACTTGTGTAACCGGATCTTCGCTTCTCTTGCGGCTACCGTCCAGTCGCCGTCGCAGATGTTATTGAGGTAAACGTCGTTTTCAAATTCGAGGGAGAGGTAGCCAGAATAATCGACCTTTTTTAACGCATTAAGGAAGGCCCGCCAGTCTACCGAGCCCTCACCCAGGAAGGGGAACACGAAATCCTCCCCCAGCATTCCCGCCCTGCCGACGGCGTCTTTCACGTGGACGTGTTTGATCCTGCTACCGAGACGAGACACTGCCCAGGCAGGATCATTACCGTACAGGACAAGGTGAGAAGGGTCGAGATTGACGGCGAGGTTTTCAGAGTCAAAGTGATCCAAAAGCTCCCGCATCGTGTAGTAGTCGTGCACGAGCATCCCGAACACAGCCTCCACCGTGACGACGACATCGTTTCGCTCCGCAACCTCTACAATCTTGGAGAAAGCATCCACTACTATGGACCAGGCAGCGCCCTCGGAAATATCCCGTCCGATTCTTTGAAAGCTGGCGGCCCAGCTCATCGGGCCGGTGAACACGTTTACGACCGGGATGGAAAGCTCGCCTGCCGTAGCAACGAACTCTTCCAGAGTCTTTACCCTCGTATTCTTCGTTTTTTCATCCGTTGTCACCAGATCCTGCCAGCACATGATGTTCGAGACCTCCAGACCGGCACCCCGTGTCTTTTTCACCAACCCTCGGAGCTCTCCCGGAGTGTTGAAGTGATATCCCAGCATCCATTCGACGCCGTCATATTTCTCTCTGGACAGAACTTGGATGGCTTCGCCCGTCCCCGGGCTGCTCCAGCTCAGTTTTCCGTTCATGTAGTACGGGATGAACGAAAGCTTCCAGGGCCGTTTCTTCGCATCAAGTTTCCCGTTCAATTAGAGCGATCTGCCGATCTCCTTGGCGACCCTTTCGATCGATCTTATGCTATTCTCTGACCTTGCCTTCTCTCCCAGCGTAAAGTAATTCATTCCCGCGTCGATGAATTCGTCAACGTCGGCTCTCACTTTTTTCAGCTCCGCGTTGTTTATGAGAGAGGTGAACACAAATTTCCGCTCTGGGTAGCCGCGCTTCCTAAGCTCCGAAGAGATTTTCTGTTTCATCTCGGCGTACTCGGAGGGCTTCGGATAGCTCTCGTCAAACCACCGCGGGCCGATGGGCATCCAGCCATCTCCGTACTGCCCGGCCATCCGGAGGCTCTGGGACTGGTTCCCTCCAAACCAGATGGGAGGATGCGGTTTCTGGACCGGCTTGGGTTCGATGACGGCTCCCTTTGCGGTAACGAGCCTCCCGTTGAACTCCACCGGCTCCTTCTCCGTCCAGAGTCTAGTCATTAGCTGAACAGCTTCTTCGCTGTAAGCGATCCTGTCTTTGGTATCCAGCCACTCCGAAAACCCATCGAACTCCGGCTTGAACCAGCCAAAACCTGCCCCCAGGATCACTCTCCCCTTGGAGAGATTGTCCGTAGTGGAGATCATCTTCGCGAGGATTCCCGGACGCCTAAACGGGAGCGGAGTGACGCAGGTTCCGAGCCGAATGTTTTCGGTCTTTGCCGCCAGATAAGGCAGGAATGACCAGACATCAGTATGGTTATTCGCATCCGGCAACATGAAATGATCCGTCACTAGGAAGGAGTCGTAGCCCAAGGCATCGGCCTTTACCGCCATCCTTTCCAGAATCTTGGGGTTAGTGCGCCCGGTCACCGCGAGTCCGAACTTCACGTCAGCTTTCCTCCGAGCTGTCACTCAGTTTAGCTAGAAGAAAATCAACGCCTCGCGACCGGACAAACAACCTCGACGTTTTCTCCTCGGACCCCGTAGAACACGCCGTGGAGGTTAAGAGTGGTATCGCAGTGTGCGGGAATGAACTTTACCTTGTCGCCCACCTCTGGTCTGCTCGAAGGTCGCTCGCAGTTGAGGACCCCATGCTCATCTCCTCCCGTGTGGTAAGTGACACCGTGAATCAATGGCTTTGGCATGCCGCCCCATCCGAGGGCCTCGTACTCGATTCCCACCGCTTTCCACCCGAGATCTATGACGGCCCTGGTGTCGGTGGGAGTGCTGACGACCGTGGAGAGGACAGTCATCGCCTGCTCAAAGTCTGAGCCGGCGCTTTCGATCTCAGAGTAGCGCCTGTCCATCATTATGTAGGATCCCGGCTGGATGTCCGTAACTCCCGGGTATCCCGCAGTGATGTTGTATGTTCCCGTTCCACCCGCGGTTACGATTTCGGGATCGAGCCCCTGGCGTTTCAGGGCGTTGATGGTACTCGTGATCTTCTGGAGAGGAGGAACGGCCTGCTCCTTTCTAGTTTCGAAATTCGGGATCGTCAGCTGCAGGTTCCCCTCGTAGCACTGCAGCCCCTTGAACTTCAATCCCCCTTCCCTTGAGACCCACGACGCAAATTTCGCCGCTGGCTCGCCGGCTTCCTGCCCCGCTTTGTTATTGCCAACGTTTACCTCGACCAGGACGCCTACTGTCAGTCCACGGTGGGACGCCGCCTTTGCGAGCATCTCCGCATTTTCCTGACCGTCGACGAGGATTTTGGCGTCACCATTCCTGACGAGACTCAAGAATCTATCGATCATCCCCGGCGAGGCAAGGTTGTGCGTGAGCAAGACGTTTTCAATCCCATTCATGATCATCGCCTCGGCCTCGATGAGTGTCTGACAACAGACTCCGACTGCACCCGCGTTCATCTGCTTTTTTGCGATGAACGGGCTTTTGTGCGACTTTGCATGGGGACGCAAGCCGCAGTTTCTCGACTTTGTAAACTCCGCCATCTTCTGGATGTTCCTTTCAAGGACATCCAGGTCCACGAGAACGCACGGCGTCGGGAGCTCTTCGATTTTCAAATCGGGGTCAACAGGAAATCGTATGACGTTTAAGTCTGATGATACATTTGCGCGCGAATTGGCCGAAAGGCGGATCCCTCCAATTTTTTAGGGAAGGCGCCGTTTTTCCGGCCTCGGTGCGGAGATAGCTAAAATCTATTCTGGTGGAATTTCTTTCAGCACGAGATCTAGATTGATGTTTTTGGTCTTGTGATAGTAGTAGCTAATCGCATAGACGATCAGACCAGAAGCGAAGATGAACCCTAGAACTCCTTGTGCCGAAGCTGAAAACGGGCCTACGTTGGGGTTGGTTGCGGCGTAGTAGAATGTGATGCTCATGGCTATCATTGATAGAAAGCCAAATACGATCATCAAATTGGGCCCTCCTGGCAGGGTTTTTGCCATCTCTTTCTTTGTCACAGCAAACACGATCGCGGATAACCCTACGATTACCCAGACAATCGCCCAGATTGCAGTCGTGTTCATTGTCGCCGCAAAATACGAGCTGTAGTAGTTCACGAAAAAGACGAAAATCAATCCTATGCCCAACGTCAGAGCCGTCGCCTTGAGCGGGAAGCGGAATCTCTGATTGATGTCTGCCAGAGCACTCGGGATCACTCTATCGAATGAAAAGGCGAACACATATCGCGTGATGGCAAGAATCAAAGCCGCCGCCCACCATACGAAGAATAATAACCATCCCAATTGCACGAAGGTAATCAAGTATGGGTTGCCGAGCACCATTGGAGTAAACAATGCGATCCATGGGGAGACGCCGGGGAACGGCCATGCCTTGGAACCAGCTCCGAACAGATAGAAAGCTGCCTGATTGAATTCATACCCAACCATCTTGACCCCAAAGTAGAGGCCCAGCATGTCGAAAACTCCACAGATGAGAAGAGCGAGAAGGACTCCCCACAACATGCTCTTTTTCACATCCTTTACTTCACCAGACACGTAAACCGAATAGTTGAAGCCGTTAAACAACAACACCCCGTACGGGATGCTCGTCAATGTTAGAGCAAGAGTTACTGGCTGATACGTCCACTTTGCGGCTTGAGCACTCGAAATGATCCCGCTGTAGGTAGCATTCAACCCATTGGATGTTATGTAGTTGTTAAAATCGTGGGCGAAAGTTGCCGTGGGAGTAGCTATGGCCGTTCCGATGAAAATGATTGTCCCAAGAAATATGATCACGGCAAGGGCGACCATGATCCTGCTGTACACTCGAGGACCAAAGGCCGTGATCAGAGCCCCTAGTACGAGTAAAAGGACGCAATACTCGATAATAGTACTCGTAGTAAATGAAGTTCCATACGTAATGAGCCCTGGATTGTGCCAGGCATATCCCATAGTTATGTCGAACACGGGAACTACAACGGTTGACCAAGTTACAGCTCCGACACCAGCGAGCAGAAAAACGAACGAAAGAAACATGCCCCATCCCGAGACGAAACCCAGAATCGGATGAATCGTACGCCCGATCCAAACGTAATCGCCGCCCGATCTGGGCATGATCGTAGAAAACAGGTAGTACACCAAACCGAGGGGAATCATAAAAATTA
>JASHPQ010000250.1 GCA_030037995.1 Nitrososphaerales archaeon
CACTGAATCTCAAGACTACAGAGGGTCGGGAGATTCTTCTCCACAAATTAGTCCCAAACTTTGACGTCATAGTGGAGAACTTTAGCCCCGGAACTATGGAGTCTCTAGGGCTCGGTTTTGATGAATGTCGACGGGCGAACCCTCAAATTGTCTACAGCGACATTTCGGGATTTGGTACCGGAGGACCTCTAAAAGACAAGAAAGGTTTTGATCTAATACTACAAGCCGTAAGCGGGATAATGGATCTTACAGGGGAAGAAAGTTCTGGACCGGTAAAGATCGGAATCCCGATAACTGATTTTGCCGCCGGGCTTTTTTCGGCAGTTGGAATTCTGTCCGCGCTTTTCGAAAGAATCACCTCGAACTCGAGAGGAACAGGGAGCAAAGTCAGCACTTCACTATACGAAAGTTCTGTTTCGCTTTTGTCGATTCTCGCATGCGATTATCTTGCTTCCGGGTCTATTCCGCATCGAATGGGTTCCGCTAGTCCGACATTTGCTCCATATCAAGCGTTTCGTACTAGGGATGCATACATCGCTGTTGCAGGCGCAGGCAGCGAGGAGATGTGGCATCGATTTGTTGATGCGATAGACTCTCCTGACCTTTCCTCAGATCGTCGGTTTTCAATGAACTCTGATCGTGTGAAAAATCAAAAAGTTCTCGCCAGAATTATCGAGAAGAAATTGTCCGAGAAAGACTCTGACTATTGGCTTTCAGAATTTGATTCTCACGGTGTCCCCTGCGGCCTCGTTGGCACATTGCCCGAGGTTCTTGAAAACGAGCAGTCGAAAGCTCTAAACTTGATCCAGAGAACCTTGGTCCATAGCTCAGACGGGGACACTAGCTACAGATCGGTCCGGTTGCCAGTTAGCTTTGACGAAGGCGTTGCTTCATCTCCTAATGCTCCACCACGACTAGGAGAGCATACCCAGAGAATTCTAAAGGAAGTGGGCTTGGATGACAACGAAATTCGTGTCCTGCGCGATGGTGGCGCAATCTTTTGAACGACCTTTTTTCGATAAAGGTGTCCTTGAAAGTACAGAAATCGGACGAGAGTCTCTAATTAATTCCCTGAAGTAACTCAGACCTAGTCATGGACGTCATCGTGGCCATTAGGTATGCGTAAATTTTTGCTGCGTTGAAGAGTTGATCCGATTCCATGTATTCGTTGACCCAGTAGCATTCGTCATTGCCCGGTCCGAATACTATGGACGGGATCCTAGCATTCGTAAAAATCGAGGCGTCCGTCCAATACTTTTCTCCTCCAACTGTCGGTTTTCTGCCGGTTGTGCTTTCGTAGGCCTCTATTACTGACCTCACTAGTTGACTGTCCTTCGGGATCTCGAGGGGCAACCGCGGCCAGTCGTACCAATCCTTGAGGTAGGTAATTGTCGCGTCGAGATCGGGGATTTCCTCCTGCTTGATTTTTTTGAAGATTCCTTGAATTTCTCGTTTGATTCCTTCTGTTGTTTGCCCCGGAAGATATCTGACCGAAAAAGCGAGGTGACATTCATCGGGCACGATGTTGTGTCTGAATCCTCCGTTTATTTTCCCTATATTTATCAGAGGAACTCCAAGAATCGAGTGTTTGTAATTTTTCTGATAGGTCTTCTCCAGCCTCTGGAGTTCTTGTATAATCCTTGTCATATGCAGGATAGCGTTAACACCGTTTTCCTTGTACGTGTCCAAGGCGGGCACGCCGCGTGTCACTATCTCAAAATAAAGAGACGCCATGTGACAAGTAATTATCTTCATGGTGGTGGGCTCGCAGACAACACCTGCATCCGCCTTGAACCCACTCTCCACGAGCTTTCTAACTCCGGATCCCCCTTCAAGGTGTCCAGGTACGGCTGTGAGAGTTATATCGCCTTCAATTTCGGTTTGACTCTCTAGGATCGCTTTCGCTGCTGTGAGCATAGAGGCAGTGCCGCCCTTGTCGTCGACTGATCCGATACCGTAAACTCTATCGCTGGTTATCTTTCCGACGAGACTCCTGTCCCACTCGTCAGTCATTGGATAGGTGTCAATGTGTCCGTCGAAATGGATCGCGGATTTTCCCGTTGACCCCTTGAGCTTGATAATTACATTATACCTGTCTCCGTTCACCTGCTGGAGCTCACAGGGAAGACCATTCCTTTCACACCAATCGCGCAGGAATCTGGCGACGTCACCCTCCGATCCGGTAACGCTGGGGATTTTGACAAGATCGCTGAGAAGCGTCGATACTTCCTTTTTCTCGATCCTTTCAACGATCTTAAGGTTGGTATTCTTGTTTAACCGAGCGACTTTCGGTTGCTGTTTTGACAAAGTTTCTAAACATCCAATGTACTTCTTGAAGGCTAAAAAACGAATTTCACTATTATGATTATATCCTTTTTCGGTCGCTTCGGAAGTGCTACTCAAATCTCAAACAGTTTGTTTGCATTCTCTGAAAGTATGAGACTTTTTTCATTCTGGGTGATTTCGGCCTTGAGCACTCGCATCAATTCTACCGAAAGCTCTCCGAGAGGCGAGTTTGAACCAAACATTATGCGGTTTTGGGATTCCTTTGTGTCAGCATCCACGATCCGCTTGATGAACCCGCCGATACCCGATAATATTACTTGGGAGGTGTCACAGTAAAGATTTCGGTTGTCGGACATAGCGAATAGTGCATCCGCCTCCGATTGCCCGCTTGCGAGAAGCTGCCCAGAATGGGTCATGATGAAATTGACTTTTTTGAACTCCTTTGCGACCTCGGCCACCTGTAAAGGAAGGGAAACAAGGGGATACCCGCTCTCGATCATCACCGGCGCGCCGGTTCTTTCTGCTACCTCGTAGGTCGATTTCGCAAGTGGATCGTTTACTTTGAAGGCTTGTTCGAAGGGATTTAGACTTACACAAACAAACGATCGTTTGTTCAGGAACTTCCTCAAAGTTTTTTGGGAACCATTAACTCTTGGGTCTATTCTCACGGAGGCCCTGAATCTCGAAGGATTCTGTCGGACGATCTCCTCCAGAGCTCTGTTTGCTTTTTCGAATGAAAGATCAGGCGGCGTAAAACAGGACACAACCGAGAGCCCGATCCCGAATTTGTTCATCGAACGCAGACACTGCGCTCTGGACTGACCATAGCCATACGCAGAGACCCCTATGTGTGCATTCACATCAATAATGGCTGGTGGGTCCTTGCCTTGCATTACGCTGTCAAGTCGAACGAATTAACTCTTGGAAGCTATCTGAGAAAACGTTTCTTTGATCGTCTTTGGAGAGGCCGGACGCGACGACCTTTTGGATTTCGATCGCAGAGTGCACACCTGGAGCATCCGAACCGAAAAATATCCGCTCACTTCCAATGGATTCTACGGCTTTCTGGATCATTCGTGGATAAGGCATGACCGATGTTTCGAGACTGACGTTACGATTTCTCTTTGCTACGCGAATAGCTTCATCCACGTAAAAAAAGCCACCCATGTGTCCCAAAATTATCGAAGCTTCTGGACAAACCTTGGCAACCCGTTCAACCTGCAGAGGGGTTGAAATTGGATCATCTCCTGTGTGAAAAAGTACGGGAAGGCCCAGCTCCGAGGAAGCCGCAACTAATTTTAGACTATTTTCGCTCCAGGGCGGGACAGCAGTAGTCATTGGATTTAGCTTCAGCCCGTGAATAAGTTTCCCCGTGGCAATATTGGCAAGAAGGGTCTCGGCATCCCGGTCGTTGGGATTGAGCCGCAAAAAGCCGATAAACTCTCTATGCGCTTTCAGGGCGTCTTCAAATCTCTGGACAGCATGTGGATCGTGTCTCGATGGGAGATCCCAGTACGATGTAATGACACTCTGTTCGATCCCACTTTCCCTCATCATAGACAGAAGTTGTTCCGGTGTATGCTGCCACGAGAACTTTACATCAGAGTGAGCGTGCGCGTCGATTATCCGAAAAGAATCTGATTGGTTCACCTGCAAAACAGTTTCACCTCTCTCGGAAACCAAAGATAGGTAGACCCTATGCAGGTATTCTGCTCAAAAGCGAATTGCAACTTGCGGTTGCTTTTTCTATCACCTCGTCCTCATCAACCGTCTTCAATTTCCTGTTTTCCATTACGATCTTACCGTTAATGATGGTAGTATCGACGTCGTCGCCGTGAGCTGCGTAAACGAGATGAGATAGTATGTTGGAGTTTTTGCCGAGAACAACCGGTGTCAATCGTGGTTTTTTCAAGTTGATCAAGATTATGTCGGCCAAGTTACCCGGAACAATACTTCCCGCCGGGATTCCCAGAGCCGAGGCGCCATTGTGAGTAGCCATCCGGATCATTTCGCTCGCGGGCATCAGTGACGCGTCCGCACGACTGGCTCTTTGAATCACGGAGCCGAGCTTCATCGTCTCGAAAAGATCGCAGGTGTTGTTGCATTCGTTATCATCGTGTCCCAGCCCCACGTTCATGCCTGAACTGAGTAATTCGGGTGCAGGACAGATCCCGTTGCCGAGTTTCGCATTTGAACCCGGATCATAAGATACATTGGCCCCACTCTGCTTAAGCTGCATTATTTCCCTTCCGGTCAACCATACGCAGTGAGCCGCAACACAGTCTGGCCCTAGAATTCCGAGGTCATAAGCTAGCTCCACGGGCCGCTTTCCGTGCCTCTTCTTACTCATTTCAAGCTCCGCAAGGGATTCGTTGAGATGGATGTGGATACCAACGTGATGCTTGTTTGCGAGTTCGCGAACTCCTGAAAGAAATTCAATGGAGGCAATAGGTACCCACTCAACCCCCACCCTCGTTCGGATCATTCCCCCGGCTGCGCCCTCTTTCTTTCTGATCAGCTCATCGTTGTCCTCAAGCGTGTCTAACCGCTCAGATTCGTCAGCTGCGTCGCAGGACAGGACAGCTCGGATGCCGATCTTCTCAGCTGCGTCCGCTGCAGTTATCATGTGCCGGTACATGTCGTTGACGCAGGTTGTCCCGGACTTGATCGCTTCAGCATATGTATTGAGCGCGGCCCAATAAACTTCTTCTGGCTGAATGAGTCGGAGCTTAGGATACCAAAACGCGTCGAGGAACTTGTCAAGTGGCATGCCATCATTTACTCCTCTTGCGATCGCCGTATGAAAGTGGAGATCGACGAGTCCGGGCAAAGCCGCCATACCTTCCGCCTCTATGACATGATCAGGGGCTGCGTCCATTTTTGAAATAACGTCTTCTATCCTTCCGACTGCTGCGATCTTGTTTCCTTGTACGAAGATTCCTCCTTTTTCAAACACATTGCCCCTGTCATCAACGGTGACCACGAGTGCATTCTTAATCAGAAGAGTCTCTGTCAAATGTGTTGCACGAGTAGTTACCGGATGAAAAATCCGTGCATTAATTGCA
>JASHPQ010000024.1 GCA_030037995.1 Nitrososphaerales archaeon
TGGATCTGCGGGTCCAGGGCGGAAGAGGTTTTTGCGCAAATTGACTACCTGTCAGCTCCGGTCCCCGTGAACGCCTGCGTCTTTGTCACCTTCGCGAGTGGAGCTCGGGCAAACATCAGTCTAATAGGCGCAGCTCCGGAGTGGCGCGAGCATGTCCGGTTTTACGGAGAGCAGGGGGAAATCATTTGCAACTATAACTATGACGAGTACTACTATGCGGCAAACACTTCGGTAGAAATCATCGACCGGTATAATTCAAAGATCGAGCGGCCGCTGAGAATGCTTCCGTTGAGGTCAAATCCCACGCGCAACTTTGTAAATTCCCTTATGGGAAAGGAGGAGCCGGCATGTACGGTAGAGGACGGGTTGAGAACAGCTGAAATCCTCGAAGCGATTCAAACCTCCGCAAAACTGGGAAAAACCGTCCCGGTGGCTGACGATTGATTAGATCTTGTTGTACTGTCACTGTTTGATGCAAGGTGAGAGGCTGGATCTCGGAAAGGCGGCCGCAGAAGTGTACAGGTTAGCGGGACCATAGCGGAATACGATACTACCCCTGGAGCCCTGTCTCGTATCATATCAGTTCGCTATGACGTTTGTAAAAAACCGGGAGTGCACCATTACCATTTTACAAAATATCTGCGAAGGCAGATAACTTTGAAATACGCAGTAAGGGACTTGACGTGGAGGAACGGTTTCTCATTCTCGCATGCCTAGCCCACGGTCCTACCTCCTTCTTTTGTTGATTGCTGGGGCCTTGATTTTCCTTCCGGTAGTCGTGAGTTATTCTGCGGGGGCAACTTCCACAGAATTTGCAAGTACTAATTCTGCGATCAACTCCGCGTTTGTGGCCGCGTACAACGCTGGTCAAAGTGGCGGAAATGTAACCGTGCTAGCTATCCGGCTGAACGTTGCGGTGGGGCTGTACCAGAAAGCGCTATCAGAAAATGCTACCGACCCAGTGCAGGCAACAGCGGATCTCCAGAACGCGAGCAACATTGCCGGCTCCGTGTTGGCTTCGGCTAAATCGGCGCAGAAGACTGGAGTGTCAGCAAGGCAGACGCAAGATCTGGAGTCGATAGGAGCCTCCATCGGGATAGTTGCCGCAGCGTCTCTGGTTTACATCTACGGGGCGAGAATCTATCACGAAATCTGGTTTTATCTCTACAGAAATTACAGAGTGAGGGCCAGCGGTGGATAAAGAGACCAGCGTGGTGGCCCTTGCCATCGTGACCATACTCGCGGTGTTTGTCGCGCTGCAGCCGATCATCCCCACGAACTCGGAACGCTTTTCCGCGATCGGGGTGCTAGGCCCCCAGCAGACGATCGCGAACTATCCCAAGACGGTTGCAAAAAACCAACCGTTTCTACTCTACGGGTTCGTTCAAAATAACCAGGGCCCGGTGGAATACTACCAAGTCCTCGTGAAGCTCGGAAACAACGATACGATCGTTTCTAACACAACTTCTGCAAGTGCCCCGGTACTTGCAAGGTACTCTTCAGTATTGAATTACGGGGAGAATATCACCTTTCCCATGAACCTCTCCATAAATCACAATGGGACCAACCTTCGGCTGATCTTCGAGCTGTGGATGTTTAACACCACCACCTCGGCGTTTGCTTACACCGGAAATTGGGGGCAGTTATGGATGAACGTGACCAGCACTTGACAACCAGTTCCGCCCTGAAGACTAAGAAAGGGCAGAAAGCAGTACCTAGCGTTCTAGGTGGCGGCATCGAGCAGCTAACCCTCCAAAAAATTCGGCAGGCTGATCTAGATCTTTCCTCATTGGTTGAGGAACTTGTCCAAGAAACGGGATATTCTCGCGACCGGGTGATTAACAAGTTGATGGATCTCGAGGAAAATAAGAAAGTGTCCCTGGAGGAGGCAGCACCCTACCAGTCCATTTTTGCTTATGCGATCTCTCCCCTGTCGCTCTGGTTCTGGGGGGCTCTACTCGCGACGCTTCTGTCACTTGGGCTGACCGCGGTTACCAGCGGAGTTGTTTTGTACTTGCGGTACGTGTTCGGGGGCCTGCTTATTCTATATCTTCCAGGGTACTCCCTTATCGAGTTTCTGTACCCCAAGAAAAAAGACCTCGAAGCGCTCGTCCGGGTGGCGCTCTCTATCGGGTTGAGTCTCGCGATCGTGCCGCTGGTGGGTCTCGGGCTGAACTACACGCCCTTTGGAATCCGGCTGCTACCCACTGCCATTTCTCTTTCTGGAATCACGATAATACTGCTCCTCTTGGGATTGAGGAGAAAACATGCGTACTACAAACTGGCGAAAGACGTTATCTGAAACCCCGTTTTTTTTAGTCTCATTTTCTGGCAAGTAAACTGAGTAGCTTCCTTTTCGAATCTCAGAAATACAAATGATCAAAAAATCTGACGTTTGGGGGGAAAGCCAGATTGGCGGAGACGATCAAATCCGGAGAGCTATCGACAACACATCAGACTAGTTATCTCGCGCGTTTTGTTCGCTTCAAAGGTACCAATAAAAAAGACCAGTTATACGAAATGATTCCAAAGCAGGCCAAAGTGTAATGTCCACCATTGCCGTTACCGGAGGAGCCGGATTTTTAGGAAGCAACGTTACGAAAGGTTTGCTGGACAAGGGTTATGAGGTCACGATCATTGACGATTTTTCCTCGGGATTTATCGAGAATCTGAGGGACCTGGAGATAGAGCAAGAGTGCGTCGTCGGGGATCTCAAGGACTATGACTTTGCTAAGAAAGCTCTTCACGATGTGGAAAGCGTATTTCACTTTGCCGCAGACATTGGAAACGTGGTGTATCTGCATGGATCCAACGCAAGACTGCTGCACGCGCTGCAGACCAATCTGACCATCGACACGAATGTATTCAGGGCGTGCGTCGAGAACGGAGTTCGCAGGATAGTATATGCCTCCAGCGTGTCTGTTTATCCGATAGATGAGCAGCAGCAGGGAATGCATGTCGAATTTAGAGAAGAAGACGCGGAAAGGAAAGTAAATCCCGAGGGAGGGTATGGCTGGTCAAAGTACCTGGCAGAAAAGCAACTCGCGCTGATGTCGCCCGATATATCCTCCGGTATAGCGCGCATCTTTCACGCCTACGGAAGTAACATCTACCTCAAGGCCGATCGGAGCCAGGTCATTGCGTCGCTTCTCAGGAAAGCTATCCGGTATCCAAAGGAGGGATTTGAGATCTGGGGAAATGGTGATCAGAAGAGGTGCTTTGTATTCATTGATGATGCTCTCGATGCGCTGTTCAGACTGTATGATTATGTCGAAAAAAATGGGAACCTGACTGTGAACGTCGGTTCAAGAGAAGAGATCAGTGTTTCCGAGGTTGCCAGGAGAGCAATCAGTCTTTCGGGCAAAGACATCTCGCCCAAGTATGACTTGGCCAAACCAACGGGTGCTCTAAATAGAATGCCTAATCTTGAGAAGATCTCGAAAGTTCTTGGCTGGGTGCCATCGACTGACTTCACCAAAGGTCTTGAAAGAACGTACAAGTGGGCTGAACACAGACTGTCGCAATGGAGTTGAAAGTGTGTGAAGCAAAAGGGCGATAGAGATGGCCATCGGTGAGCTCGAATATGCCGTGAAGAATCCGAAGGCATTCATCTGCTGATTGCAAGTCAAAAGCTACTTACTTCCATTTCTAGAAGTAAATGAAGAAATGTGAAAAGACTTAAGCAAGTATCTTCGCTCTCTTTTTCGGGATAGAAAATGGTCCTAGATGAAAGCGACAAGGAATGGATACGGAGGGCGATCAGCCAAGCGCTTCAGCGGCCCGCTAATGCACCTGCAACAACTCAACCACTCGCAAAACAAGGCGAGGCAGCACTCGTAGCAGGCGTCAGGCTCGGCGGCACCGGACTTGCAGTTCTGATGAGACTGGCTGATATTACCGTGAAGGCACTGGGCGCCGGTGTCGAAACGTACGCTAAGAACTGACTCTATTTTTTCGGGAATTAGAAATGCCAGAAGACACACTCGACGTTGGCATGCTCTCGCAGGTGTCGCACTACCACTCGATCATCATAACGATACAGTTCTTCCACGACAGTCCATCAGAATCACGGCAGACGATTGATCTCAAGGGGAAATCTGTTCAGCTGAAGAACTCGAACCCTGCTTCCGGAAGATCCTGCACGATGTCTCCGTACTCGCTCAGAAAGCACAGTTCAAGTAATCCACCTGCACCACTATG
>JASHPQ010000251.1 GCA_030037995.1 Nitrososphaerales archaeon
GACATTGTATCGTTGATTGGAAACACTCCGCTGGTCAAGCTGTCCAGACTGGTCCAGGGACTGAACCCGGTGATCCTCTGCAAGCTGGAGTTCCTAAATCCGGGGGGCTCCGTGAAGGATCGGATCGGGATCGCCATGCTTCAGGACGCGATTTCAATGGGTGAAATTACTAGGGGCGGCACGGTCGTGGAGCCCTCCTCCGGTAATACTGGTGTCGGACTAGCTCTCGCTTGCATAAAGTTAGGACTCAACTTGGTGGTCACGATGCCGGACAAGATGAGCGAGGAAAAGAGGCGTCTCCTTCAGGCTTATGGCGCAAGGGTCGTCGTATGCCCCACCGACCGGCCCCCGGGGCACCCAGAGCAGTATATTATGGTGGCACAGCGAATTTCCAAGGAGACTCCCAACTCCTTCATGCCCAATCAGTACACCAACCGGATAAATACTCTCACTCATTACCGGACGACGGGAAAGGAGATCTGGGACCAAACGGACGGAAGAGTAACCCACTTCGTCGCCGGAATGGGAACGGGGGGTACGATCAGCGGCGTCGGAAAATATCTGAAGGAGAGGAATCCAGAAGTGAAGGTAATCGGGGCAGACCCGGAAGGCTCTCTGTACTTCTACAAACTAAATCGCGGGCTGAAGCCAGATCTGCATCAATACAGGATCGAAGGGATTGGAGAGGACTTTATTCCCGGCGCAGTTGAGCTGGACTTGATCGATGAAATCGTGCAGGTGCCCGACAAGGATGCCTACCAGACGGCTCGGAAGCTGGCAAGGGAGGAAGCTTTGCTTGCGGGTAGTTCCTCCGGAGCTGCCGTTGCCGCGGCTCTGAGGATCGCGAGAGATCTATCCAAAGAGGACCTGGTGGTTACGGTGCTATCGGACAGAGGCGAGCGCTACCTTTCCAAACTGTACAACGATGAGTGGATGAAGGCCGAGGGTCTGCTCTAATTTCTCTATGTAAGGGGCCCTTCCACGAAAGAAGGAAAAAAGAGGAAAGGGAGGGCCCAGAATCTTTTAAGAATGAAAAGCCTCCCCGTTCCGGGGCGTTTTCACTCGAAAAAGAGGTACAAAAGCATGCGTCTATTAGATACGAGCGTCTTCTAGCCCAGATTGAGGTCTGGGAACGATGCTTGAGAGACACCGAGCTCCGCCTGAAGTGAGCGAATCCTCTCAGCATATTTTCTCATATCCGTGCTGCTATTTTGGACCTTTGCGATTCTGTACGCCTTCCACGCCTTTCTCAAGGCACCCCATGTTTGACCGGTTGTGTAAGCCATGTTACTCGAGGACTTGAGACGCAGGCGTTCCCTAATTTCGGGCCGAGTTAAGAATCCTAGACAATCTGCTCCAACTACCTCAATTTTAAGGCGTTTTTTTTGCACCCAAATGTTCGCTTCTCACGCTCTAAAAGACCCACCCTTTTGACTTTATCATGAAATTAAGCAAAATTTTCGACCGATTTTCATCCTTTGATGGTGGAAATATGTTGACTAGAGCTCAAGATCTCTCGAAAATTGCGTTTTTATCATATAATTGACTGCGAAACCTGGGTTCTCCGTTGTTCAGCGGCCCACAATGCTATGCAGAATTCAGGGACCATCTCGCGAAAGCTGGGTTCACGATCTACCCGGGAGAGTTCGACTGCATTGGTTCGAGACATCCTTTGGTCGACATCGCGGGCAAGATGGGTTCCTTCTACTGGGCGTTTGAGTACAAGTCCGAAAGCGACTCCATTTCGAGGGGAGTCAATCAAGTAAGATGTTACGCAGCTTGGTTTGACTATGTGGTGCTAGTGACTGAGAGAGTGCTGAATCACACCAAGAGCGACCTCTTCTGGGATTTGAAGGAAGCCGGGGCGGGTGTGTGGAATTACTTTCCCGAATCGGACGAGTGCATAGAGCAGGTCAATCCGCAATTGCAGCGACCAGATCACGGTAACAGGCGGTTTGTCGGCTCCAGGTTTAGAGCGCTCGGAGGAAAACGGAGAAGGTGGTCCATGGCGATCCCGAGAACGGATCTGGGACAGACGGATCTCCGCCTTTTCATTTAAGGCATAAAGTAATTCTATATAGTACATGCCATGGATCTATAGGCAAAGGCCTTATACCAGGGCAGACCTCCCCGAAGCGCGATGTCGAAAGTAGTCTCCCCGCAAAGAACGAGCGAAAGACAGAAGCTGAAACACATCCACGTCGATCATGCCCACACGAAGGAAGATAATTGCAGATGCAAGACATGCTGGAGATGTTTTGGATACTGTTCTGAATCACCAAGGCCTGATCCGGCAAGCGCTTTCGACTTTGATCGTTTCATCGTATCCAGATATTAGACAAGCAATTACCGAGGGTTGATAGGACTTTCAGAATAGTCGTCGTTCAACGCACTTCCGAGGAATGCCCCAAATGTGGAAAACATTGTTTGTACGAGAAGGATGATCATTTTTCTAGCCATTGAACCCTAGTCAAGTTTCGGCTTTCGTATGTCTTGGAATTTCACGCGGAAAGTAAAATCTTCTACGGGTCGTGGCGAATCAGGGTGAGGTATTTTCATCCTTTAATAGCTGTGAGTACCGAAGAGAGTGCATGGAAACAGCGGCAAAATCAGTTGAGGCAGAGCTTGAGCGAACAAAAAGGTGGGCGGGAGCCGCACGTGATTGGGATCTGGCT
>JASHPQ010000252.1 GCA_030037995.1 Nitrososphaerales archaeon
CTGTGTGACATACAAGTGAATGGTAGTGGTGAAGAGCAAGAAGGGATCTTTGGCAAGCTAGAAAACAAGACCTGCGTCATCACGGGAGGAACCAGAGGCCTGGGTGAAGCTACCGCCAAGCTCTTCGCAAAATTGGGAGCCAAAGTTCTGATCACGGGAAGAGACGAAGCGAGAGGTCTGCGACTCCAGTCAAATTACAAGGGGATCACTTTCCGGCGTGCGGATCTCGAATACCGTGCAGAGGTGATGGATCTCGTAAGCTGGCTGGACAGAAATTTTAGCGACGTAGACGTATTGATCAGCAACGCGGCCCGAAACTCCCGCTTTGATCTTTTGGACGTCGAGCTCGACGAGTGGGATCACATGTTGAACCTCCTCCTCACGGCCCCTTTTTTGCTCTCGCGCTGGGCGGCAAAGAAGATGATTGCCAGCAAAAAGAAGAATGGGAAGATCATCGTCGTGGGGGCGATTCAGGCGATCTCCCCGCTCGAGCGCTCTTTTGCCTACGCGACCTGCAAGGGAGGCTTGATCTCCATGGTGCGGAGTATGGCGGTGGATCTCGGGAAGTACGGGATACAGGCGACCGCCGTCCTCCCGGGTCCCTTTTACATAAAGGACGACCCGATGCCGGAAGGTCTTGATGCGAGGGCTGCCTCCGTTCTGGGGCGGATGGGGAGGCCGAACGAGATGGCCAGGCTGCTTGCTTTTCTCGCGAGCGACAACAACTCCTTCATGACCGGGAATACGATCGTCGTAGACGGCGGGCGGCTCGTCAGCCGCAAGGCCGATCCACAGGAGATACAGCTGCAGACCATCTAATCGCTGGGAAACTATTGAAAGCATATCGGATCTTCGTGGCCGGCAGGGTCCAGGGCGTCGGCTATCGAGCGAGTGTTTACGATATTGCGACCAGATCCAGAATCACGGGACACGTGCGCAATATGGAAGACGGCAGGGTGGAAATACTTGCGCAAGCCTGGGACGATGAGGATCTCGAGCAGTTCCTCGATTCCATAACGACGATCGGCCCGCCGGCTCGGGTGGGCAGCATTAACAAGACCCAGGTAGGATTTTCCGAAGCCCTCAAAAGTTTCCGGATAGTGCGGTAGTAGTCTTCGTCGAAAGTCAGCCAGCAGGCGTCTGGCAATGGTGAGTTTACTACTTTTTGATCTGCGAACCGCCGTGGTACTTGTAGTCGTTTCCAAAGTACTCCAAGTGTAATTTAGCGTAAGGATACCTTTCGAGGGCCGGCTCGTTAACCTCGATCCCGAGGCCCGGCTTGTTGCTTGGGTACACGTATCCGTCCCTGACGTCAAAGTACTCCTTTATCAGATCTCGTCTGACCGTTTGTGCGTCCAGCCAGAATTCGAGTATGAGAGCATTCGGCATGGTAATTAGAGCATTCAGCGTCGCCGCAGTGGCCACCGGGCCGTTGGGGTTGTGCGGCGCGACTGACACGTAGTTCACCTCCGCCATTGCAGCGACCTGCGTTATCTCGCGAATCCCGCCCATGTGGCAAACATCCGGCTGGATAATATCGGCGGCTCTAGCTGCTAGCAGCTCCTGGAACCGGTATTTGGTCACGATTCTCTCGCCCGTCGCGATGGTCACGGGAGACTTTGCTTTCACTTCTGCCATGGATGCTATGTCATCCTCCGGCACCGGCTCTTCAAACCAGAGCGGCGAGAACCTCTTCAACTCGGAGGCGATGCTGATCGCGGTCGTGGAATCAAACCGGCCGTGCGCTTCTATCAGTATGTCCGGACTGTCGCCGATGGCGTTCCTGATCGCCTCGATCCGGGAAATGGCCGTTTTCATTTCTTCCTTCGTAATTCGAGGACCGGCGGCGCCGAAGGGATCGAACTTTACCGCATTGAAATGCTCCTCTTTCACGACCCTTGCCGCAGCCGCCCCAAATTCTTCCGGAGTGGCACTGCCCGAAATGAAGCCGTTCGCGTACGCGCGCACACGGCTGCCCGCCTTTCCTCCCAGAAGCGCGTACACCGGCTTTCGCGCCGCCTTGCCGAGAATGTCCCAGAGCGCCTGCTCGATCGCGCTTATAGCGCTCATCAGCATTGGGCCGCCGCGCCAGTAAAAGTGCCGAAAGAGAAACTGCGTTATTTCCGGTATATCGATTTCCTTCCCGATGAGGAACGGCTTGTAATCGTAGACTGCCGCCTCGATGGTTCGCTCAAAATCCGCGAGCGTTCCCTCGCCGTAGCCGACCATGCCGTCGTCAGAAGTAACTTTCACGATGATGAAATTCCTCCAGACCGCGTTGACGAGATGGACAGAGATGTCTTCGATTCTCAACTTTCAGTGCATTTGAGAAGCACGGGATATATTGGTTTAGACCGACTCCATTTCAGTTAGAGAATTTTCGAGTGCGAAAAGTGGTACCCGGTTTTAATCTTGGACTCTTCTCCTGTACCTCCTAATCGTTTTAAATTCCGGAGGAAAATCTGGAGTCCGATCATGGTAGAGTACGGGCCCAACGCCAATCTAGCGGGCGCGGTTCCCTTTGGAGGAATCGGCACCGGAAAGGTGGAGATCGACAACGAAGGGAAGATGAGCAACCTCACGATTGCTAACAACTGGGGGACGCCGACCCCGAAAATGCGCGGGTT
>JASHPQ010000253.1 GCA_030037995.1 Nitrososphaerales archaeon
TCAGTTGGCGATACGGTTCTGCCTATTTGATTGGATAGAAACTCTGTGGTGCATTCATCACCTCTCTCCCTCATGTCTGACATTATCTGTCTAACTTCGGGTTCGATCCTGCTTACATCGAAGCGAGACCGCTGCAAAATGATCCGCTTTGTTTCCTCAGTTATTTCCTCGAGCTTTAGTACTCGAAATGTGTTCACGGATGTTTTTTTGGCACGGTCATACCTATATAGTGTGTTATAGACTCGGAAAGATAGGTTGCCATTCTGTCCTAACTATTATCAAAAGGATTCGAGGCATCCACTATCCCTATTCCCCTTTACTGGCCTGCCACGCCGCAAGCGCAAGCACATAGGCAAGATCATCATGCGATCCCTTCGGATGACCAAACATGTACCCGGCTAACGGTAATGCAGTTCGCGCGCTAAAAGGTAGGACAGGTTATTCTGACGAGATCGATCTCTAAGTGGGATTTTACCACCGAAGAAGGAAAAGAGATTGGCGCTAAACTGGATTGAAGCCAATATCAGAAGGCAAGACAAGCGCGGGCGAGCGGAGAAGATCAGTATACCATGAAGCTCTACTACGAAGATTTCCAAGAAGGACAGAAATTCGTCTCTGGAGAGCGAACCATCACAAGCGATGACATTCAGAAATTCGCAGCTTTGACGGGAGATTTCAACAAGCTCCACCTGGATCAGGAATTCGCGAAAAGCGCCGGCTTTAACGGCGTCGTAGCTCATGGGTTGCTGACCCTGTCCTTTGCTCTGGGACTCTGGCATTCGCTCGATCTCACGAATGGAACCATCCTTGCATTCGCCGGTCTGGACCATGTTTCCTTTAAGACGCCAGTTTATCCCGGAGACCGGATCCACATTGCTTGTCAGTTCCTGTCGAAGAGGGAACTGGCTTCCAGAGCCAATGCCGGACTAGTCAAGCTAAAGCTGGCAGCCATCAATTCAAAGAAGGAAATAGTGCTTGAAGCCGAGCTCGCGTTAATTGTTAGGAAGAAAATTCAAGCGAACTCTTGAAAAGTAATTTTGGGCTCTAAGATTTCTTTCGACCAAAGCTCTAACACGTTTTCGGAACTCTAGATCCCGCTGTTTTCTCGTAGCTTCGAGCTCCTTGGATGGTTTTGTTCCTTTGAACAGCTCTTCATCAACTCCCGCCAGCTCGGAGAGCTTGGGAACGGGATTCATTCTGAGCTCAATTGCGACATTGCAATCACGCCCAATAAGATTTCCAGCATCGCATACTAGCCAAATGTTATGCCTTGAGCGAGAGGCAGCTCGTCGCTCCAGTTGATCGTGGTGGTCTGCCGGCGCATGTACTGCTTCCACGCATCAGACCCCGCTTCCCTGCCGCCACCAGTTTCCTTCTCTCCGCCGAAAGCCCCTCCGATCTCTGCCCCGGAAGTGCCGATGTTTACATTCGCGATCCCGCAGTCGCTTCCCGCCGCCGAAAGAAATCTTTCTGCCTTCTTTAGTGACTCTGTAAAAATCGCCGAAGCCAGGCCCTGCGGCACCTCGTTGTGCAGCTTGATCGCTTCCTCGATCGTGGCATATGACATGACGTAGAGGATGGGCGCAAACGTTTCTTCGCGGACGAGTGGCGTATTTCCCGGCACTCGCACGATTGCCGGCGTCACGTAAAAGCCGGGCCCGACCAGCTTCTCTCCGCCGAAGACTATCTTTCCTCCCTGCTCGGGCAACACCTCCAGAGCCTTCATCATCGTGCCCACCGCGTCACCGTCGACCACGGGTCCCATCAGTGTTTTAGAATCCAGCGGATCCCCGATCCTGACCTGCTCGTACGCACTTACCAGTCTCGAAACCAGTTCCTCCACGATCGCATTTTGAGCGATGATCCTCCTCGTCGTGGTGCAGCGCTGCCCCGCCGTGCCTACCGCCCCGAAGACAATCGCCCTAACTGCCAGATCCAGATCCGCGTCCTCAGCGACGATGATCGCATTGTTTCCGCCCAGCTCCAGGATGCTTCCCGCGAGCCGCCTGGACGTGGCTTCCGCAACGCGCCTTCCCATGCTCGTCGATCCCGTCGCTGAAATGAGGGAGATTCTTTCATCGTTAATCATTCGCTCTCCCACGGTAGCACCATTTCCGATGACCAGCGCAAAAATTCCGGTAAGCTCGTGGCTTTCCATCACTCGGTTCAGGATGTGCTGCATGGCGATCGCGCAGAGTGGAGTTTTGGAAGAGGGCTTCCAGACCATCGTGTCGCCGCAGACCGCGGCCACCATGGAATTCCACGACCAGACCGCCAGCGGAAAGTTGAAGGCCGTGATGATGCCCACGACGCCCAGCGGATGCCACTGCTCGTACATTCGGTGATGGGGGCGCTCGGACTGCATCGTCAGGCCGTAAAGCTGTCGCGAAAGCCCGACCGCAAAATCGGCTATGTCAATCGCCTCTTGGACTTCTCCCTGGCCTTCGGCTAGAATCTTGCCCATCTCCAGAGTCACCAGCTTTCCCAGAGGCTCCTTCAACCTCCTTAGCTCCTCTCCGATTTCCCGGACGATAGTTCCTCGCTTCGGGGCCGGCAAAAGCCGCCAGTTGAGGAAAGCTTCTCGGGTGATCTGAACGATATGGTCGTAATCTTCCTCCGAAGCCAGCGCGACCTTCGCGATCACGGAAGCATCAATTGGCGAAACGACGTCCATGAGCTTCCTGCCCTGAGTAGCGCCCCAATCCTTGGGGCCGGCACAGGAGCCCGGGTTGATTTCTTTTATCCCCAGCTCTCGAAGAAACGCGATCCTTTCCTGTGAAACCAAAGTGGTCGTCAATTGAGATCTATCGTACGTTTAAGCGGGGGTGTTTTGATTTATCAGTATCGCCCCAAGTTGTCTATCATAAGATCTTTCACATGATCATCTGCTTTCGAAAATACCGCGGCCCGGATTTCTTCCTTAGCCAATCTGTGCGCTTCTTGCATTGCTTTCAAACACCCATCCCCATTTTGAGAGATTACTCTTTCGAGTTCTCTGACTGATACGGAGAAACCCGGACTCCAGTACCTTTTTGGGTCTGATGTCACGTACCCCACATTTCGGCCGCCGAATTCGATCTTCAACAATCCTTTCCGATAATGAGACTCTCGTCCGACCAGCTTGCTCTTTGCAATCCCAATGCTCGGCATCTGAAGCACCATCCCGCAAATCGTGGCGAGTCCCTTGAAACGCGGATGCGCCGCTCCCTGCGCATCAAAGCAAGCAAGCTGCGGTAGTTTCTTCAGCTTTCTTACGGCTGCGACCACGAATGGCCCTTCATGCAGAAAAAAGAGACCACTGATATAAGGGAACGTGAATCGGCCCGAATAAACGCTCGTTTCCTCTAATCGACCATCTGTGAAAACGACAGCTGCTGCAACTACATTGTTACCTTCAGTCGAGTACGCAGCATCCACTCCGCACACGGTCCTTATGGTTCGTGAAAGCTTCTTGTTAGAAGGAGTACTACCAATCATCGATTGCATTCGTTCGAAAAAATCGATCTCTGCCTCATCCAGCTGACCTCTAGTCTCCATATGCAATGGTCGGAGAACAAGGCTTGCATCCCGTATTAAACTAGAAAGTGTCCTCGGAATAATTCTGATCATATTCCGATAGTTATAGGATCTTTTTCCCGTGGAATTTCGGGTGAACTTACCGCTTGACATCTTCAATTGCGATCACGGCTGCATTGCGACCGCAGAGCCCGGAGATCCCGCCCCCCGGATGATTGGCGGGGCTGCACATGTAGAGTCCACGAATGGGCGTGCGGTACTCCGACCAGCCGGGGAAGGGCCGAAGGA
>JASHPQ010000254.1 GCA_030037995.1 Nitrososphaerales archaeon
TGTGCAACAAGATCCCGTTCACGTTGCTAGAATCCGCCTTTGAGAACAGGGGCTACTTTGCTTTCATGGACGTCCCGCTGGAGTACTTCCACGAGACCATATCGTACCTAGACAGGTACACGTCGACCCTGACCACGAAGAAAGAAATGATCATCCTCGATCCCACGAAAACCCAATTCCTTAACGTTCCCGACGAGCTCTACGATCGCGAGCGAGGCTGGAGGCTCCTGCAGGTTCCGACCCCCACCGCTACTTTGGAAGCCCAAAGTAGCACGGCCGAGAACTGATTAGGGCACCACGCGCATTCGAGTTAAGACAATTAGCACCCATGCTCGAATAAGCCGTATAACGTTTCGTCGATCTCCTCGCTCCATCTGACTACTCCTTCCCCTACCAATGCCGTTTTGATCTTGAGGAGATGTGAAGACTTTCTTCCGAATTTGTGCTTGTTTTCTTCTTTTGTTATACTTTTTACACCTTGTGAAAGTGGTTCTCCGATTTCAAACCCCTGCAAACACCAGTATTAGAAATAGATCAATATTTTGCGGCACATCTTTTTTCCCGTTTTATCAATTCGTTTCTGCTTAGAGATTAACTCTCTGGACCGAATAACAATTGGAACTTCACTTTTACAAGTCTCAAAAGAAGCTCCTTATCTTCCTTGAGAATAATGACAACGGCCTTATCGAATTCCTTTTGCCCCTTCGATTTTTATTCGTTATCTGACTCATTCTAAGATGAGCACAGGAAGCGCACTTATTTTTAGATTTACTTTCTATCTAGCTAGCTGTGGAACGTCCTTGACCATAACGATGTGGTTTGCGAAAAGCGCCTTTACTAGATTGACCGTTCTGTCGTCGTGCGCGCCGGGAGTAAAGAGGAACATCGCCATCACTCTCGTCGGATCAATGATCTCGTTGGCCTGCTTCAGGAATTTGTACGAGCTCTCCACGCTGGAGGAGAGGATCATGTCGGAGATGTTGTCGTATATGATTCCCAGCTTCGCCGCCGGGTCGCCCAGGATAGTCTTCTGGATGATGTCAAGCAAGATCGCTTGATCATTCTGCGGCACGAGTATCTCGTCGGGAACGTCGGTACCGCGCGGGTACGACACGGACGAAGTTAGTATGTAGTACCTTACGCCCTTAACTTTCGACAGCGATGCTTGTACGGGACTCCTCTTGGAAGTAAAAACGAAGGCGTAGCACTTGTTCGACAGAAGCTCCACCGCCAAGTCGTCTACGACTTTCTCGTATGAGGTGGAGGGGTCGGTGAGGAAGAGAAACGTCCTCCCGATCAACGTCTGTGGATCGATCTTGAGTTCGTTCGAAAATGGGTACGTCGGTGCCGAAGTTTTCACTTGAAGACTGGGCATAGGACTGAAGAATCCCGATAATAAGGAAGCCCGTCTGAAGATCGTAGCGGTAACTGCAAAAGCAATTGCAGCAAAGAAATATCCGATAGCTACATAGTCGTATCCTAAAGAGAGAAAAATGCCGTTAAACACAGCGAGATCAACTCCGATCCCACTCCACACTATTGGGAGTAACAGGAGCGCTCTTCTTACCGCCTTGTCCTTCGTCTTTTGCCTCGCGAGCAAGAATAATGATGTCGGATAAGTAAGGAAGAGCAACAATACTAACAGGACGAGAAAGACGTAGCTCGTGTCGAATTGCGTTGACAGAACCTTGACTCCGGCAATGTTTGTAGGAGTGGAGATTGTGAATGGCAAAACAAAAGCGAGGTAGATATCTGAACCAATGACGATGGCAAACACTGCAATGTACACTATGCCAGCAATCCTCTGGCGGATGATCGAGACGAGCAGCTCGCGCAATCCCTGGCCTTCTGGCCTCAGGTAGACTGCTGCCCCGACAGTCATGAGGAGCAGGACGTCCCAGAGGATGAAGCTTGTACCCAGAATGGTATAGATGTCTATGAAAGCGACGCTGAGTGTGGTCGGGGTCAGAGTAGGAGGAATTACAGCTGGAATGGGTATGAAGTTCCGGATGAACTCGAGCACTAGCACGCCCGCGAAGAAGACATGGACGTACAGGAGAAGCGTCTTTACTTCTTTGTAAAGGGTAGTGCTCTGCCTCGATACGTAATACCCCGAGAGGCCCGTTACAAGGAGCGCGCCTAGATCTATGGAAGGAACGACAAGGTCTGCTGGATTGAAAGCCATCGCATCAATCTAAAACCTAGATACCGAGACGTCTGTACCGAGAGTGAGACTGTGATATCTCCTGCTGTGGTCAGTCCCCCTCATCTTCTGGATGAGGAACCTAGTCTTGAACTGATTTTTGTCGACCCAATTTTCTAGAAACATCACCGAATCCGAGAGGAACCCTTCGGCACCCACTCTCGCGTCCTCGTCCAGACTCACGGTCATGATGGTCGTAACGTCCTTGGCCTTCAGCGACTTGTAGACGGTCTTCATGAAGGTCCGTTGTTCAAACTGGGTCTCGCAGGCAAGGAGCAGGGCGGTCAGCGAGTCTATAGTGAGAATGGATGCGCGGGCCTTCGTGACCAGCTCGATCACGTAGGAAATGTTGGATTCCAGCCCCTTGCCCCGCAGTATCTCGAGATCGATTACCTTGACCTTCCCCTCCTTCTCAAGGCCGGAGAAATCGTTACCGAGTTTTGCCAGGTTCTTTCTAAAAAACTCTGACGATTCTTCGAACGTGGCATAAACCGCCCGCTCGCCGAGATTCCTGCAAGCGTTGTAGACAAATCTCGAAGCGAGAATGGTCTTTCCGGTACCCGGGCCTCCTGTTATGAGATGGACGTCTCCTCTCATCAACCCTCCCTGTATCAGACCATCCAGTCCGGTTATCCCGGTCGGTATCCGGTCCGCCTTGATCAAGGTGCTCTCACTCGTCAAAAATCTGTTAGCCCCCTCGTTGAACGGTGCGGTTTCTCTACTACATTTGTCTTTACCATAAAGGAAATCAGGCCTTCCTCGCCACAAGGGCGTACGTGAGGCCGACAAGCTTGTCCTTCGCCTGCGATTCTCTCAACGGCGAAAGACACTCCCTGCTAAATGCGGTATATTTCTCCGAGAGCCTTGAAGCGTACTCGATGGACTTCAGCTCCCGAAGCAAGCTCTGCAGGCTCCTCACGTCCGACATGGCAAACCACTTTTTGTAGAGCATGGAGTTGATCTGGTTTCTTCTATAGGCGTCGCTTCGCCCGAGGGCGTCGATCAGCACGATGTTGCACACGTTATTCTGCAGGTCTTTGAAGACCGGCTTTCCAAGCTTGGATTGGTCTCCGGTAATGTCTAGAATGTCGTCTTCTATCTGAAAGGCGACTCCCAGGTTCAATCCGAACTGGTACATGGAATCTATGATTCGATCCGTAGCCCCGCCCACAAGGGCTCCCGACGCCGCGGTGGCAGCGAGAAGCGAGCCGGTTTTCAGCTTGGCGACCTCCAGGTACTCCTCTTCCGTAAAGCTCGACTTTGTGGCGTATTTCGCCTCCAGGTACTCCCCCTTGATTGTCAGCTTGGCAGCTCTCGAGATGTAGGTCATCAGTTTAGCTATCTTCGGCTTCGTGAGCGCCGACGTCTCGTACCTCGCTAGCTGCTCAAAGATCTCGAAGATCATAAGATCCGAGACCAGCACCGCCGCTATCATCCCCTGTCTCTTGTGGACCGTCTCTCGATCGTGCCTGAGATCGGAATTGTCGAAGATGTCGTCCTGTACGAGTGACGCTTCATGGGCGAGCTCATACGACAGCGCGGCGGGAAGGGCCGGCAAGTACTGGCCCGAGACAGCCTCGCAGGTCATCAGCGTGAGCACGGGGCGCAACCTCTTCCCTCCCGCCTCCATGACTCCCTTGACCTCCTTGCTCAGCGGTGCCCCCTGCACCAGCTGGGTCTCCCGAATCGCCTTTTCGATCACCAGGCGGTACTTCTGGATGATCGAGTCTAGATCCTGGGCGCTCCCGAGCAGCCGATTGTCAAGTTTAGATAATTTTTCCAAGGATTAGCATCGGCCCCCACAGAAGGTACTCGCTGTCGGCGACGAAATTGCACAGGAAACCAAGATCGGACCCGGGTCTCTGAGAGATCCATCTGTATGCGATGGAGTAGGCGGGAAGCAATAACATGATCAAGGAGTAAAACGGAAAAACGCGAGAGAGGGCCAGCAGTACTACGTACGCAGCGGACGAGATGTCAAACGCGGTCATCAATTTGTACGAGAAACCGCTCCCGTAAACGACCGGCGCGGTGTGAACTCCGTACTCTCTGTCCGCCCTAACATCCCGGAGGTCGAAGAATACCGTGTTGGACATCAATCTGAGGAAAACAAACGGAGCAAAAGCTGCAAGTGCCAGAGGAACGCTCCTGTAGTACAGCCCGACGAGCATCGGGATCAGCGACCATCCAAAGGAGACGACGATATTTTTGACCAGCAGCTTGTCCTTCAGTCGTGCTGCGCCGATCAAACGCACCAGCTTCTTTGATCCGATGGTGTACACCAGTGCAAGTACCAGCGGAACTAGGAGTGCTCCAAAAAAGAGCAGGCTGACCGTCGCAGCGAGAAGATATCCGATTCCGAAGCTTACTGCTGAGATCGCAGTCAGGTATCGGCTCCGTCCACGGAGGAAGCTGGTTCGAGCCGGATCCGAAATTGCATCCTGAGAAACTTCTGCTCCTCTATTCAACATGTAAGCGCCGTAGGAAAACAGGTACGCCATGACGAGCAAAACGAGAGTTGGCGATCGCCCGAGCAAGATGGCGCTTGACGCAGCTATGCTGGCGGTTCCCAACGCCAAAAGATGGCCGCCATAAACCAGCTCCCTGACGATCCTGTTGGAAGTGACGACATCTGCTTGTTGCATGCGGGTGTCACCTTCCTCCCCGCGGCCCCATGCGAGCGTGCCCGGTCTTTGAGTACCGACAGTACCTCTCAGAGCACTGCCTGGGGTGCATCAGTAGAAAGAAGCGCTCTCAAATTCTATTAAGCGGAAAGGAGGCGTGCTTCAGACCTCGGCTACATTTTTTCTTGCAAAAAAGGAATTCTGGAAATAATCCGGGCTCTTGGAAAACCGGGGAAAAACAGTGCGTTTTTTAAGCTGCGTTAGAGAAGATGGTTCGCTTGAATTTGAGTCAGGAGTCGCGCGTCCCTACCGGAATTCCGGGACTGGATCCTCTGATCCGGGGAGGGCTTCAGCGCGGAGATTTCGTCCTCCTGATCGGCGGCCTAGGTACCGGTAAGACGATTTTCTCATGCGAATTCGTTTACAACGCGGCACTCACCATGGACGAGCCCGCGGTGTTTGCCACATTCGAGGAGGACATTCGCAGTCTGAAAAGAAACATGATGAATTTTGGTTTCGATCTTTCCTCGCTGGAATCCAAGAAGAAATTGAAACTCTTGGACCTCGAGGCTCTTGAGGGAAGGGGTCTCAGCTCCAACATCCAGGTCCTCTTGGAGGCCATGGACGAGATCAAGGCAAAACGCCTCGTGGTGGACTCGCTCACGGCGTTTCTCAGCGGGACGGGGGAAAAGTTCGATTACACGTTCATGATGCACCTTATTTACAAGACGCTAAAGCGTGAAGGAATTACGAGTCTGATGACAGCTTCGAGACAATTTTCGAAGAGCGGCAACCGCGAAACCGGAGTCGAAGAGTTCGTCGCAGATGGAATCTTCCAGCTCGAGAGCTACGTGACGGAGTCGATGGAGACGAGAACGAGGTTTGTCGTTCGCAAGTTGCGGGGAACGGAACACGACAGGACGTATCACAGTCTCGTCTTCACTCCCAACGGAATCTCCATCCTTGCGTTTTCAGGTTAGAGCCACATCCATCAAAAGACCACAAAATTCCTTTTTCGCACTCATTGCGCGGGATCCCTTCAATCGGTAAATTATTGCCGATTTCCAGAAACCGGTTAGGCACGTTTATACAAAACGTGCTTGGAAGGATATATTTCGGGAACATCTCCATACGATATAACCGAAAAGGATAGGAGTGGAAATTCGAATTGGAAACTACATTTCTCGTAGAAGGACAGACGACCCAGAGTCAGCAACCTCAGCAGCAACAGACGCAGCTCAACAGACGGTCCAAGATGGAAACGTACTGTGATATCGTCAAGGCGATCGGAGCCGGCGCGGAAAAACCGACGCACATCATGTACAGGGCAAATCTCTCGTGGACCGTGATGCAGGGGTACATCAAAGATCTAGAG
>JASHPQ010000255.1 GCA_030037995.1 Nitrososphaerales archaeon
CGACGCCCACCTCATCAAGATCCTCAAAGAACAGCATAGCGACGCCGACGCTTGAAACCGGGGTTCTCCTCATTGTCGCAGCAATTGGAAGCTGTGCATGAAAAAGAGAACGCACTGGTCGTCATTGGAAAATCTGTTCCCCGGATTGACGGGAGGGAAAAAGTCACCGGGAGCGCGGTCTATGCCTACGACATGGAACTGCCTCGAATGCTTTACGGAAAAATTCACAGATCACGATTTCCCCATGCTGAGATCGTCAAGATAAACAAGGAAAGGGCCCTCCAAGTTCCGGGCGTACGCGCGGTCGTCACCGGGGGGGATGTTTCCGACGGGCTGAGAGGCAGAGGGCTACTCGACACTCCGATACTCGCCCGGGGGAAGGTGCGCTACGTCGGCGAGCCGATCGCGGCGGTGGCCGCGGAGACGCTGGAAGCTGCAGAAGAAGCGTGCGATCTGATAGAGGTGGAGTACAGGGAGCTACCGGCGGTTTTCGATCCTGAAATTGCGATTGAGAAAGATCCGGGGGTAATAATTCACCCCGACATTGGAAAATACCAGCGACTGAAGGCTCAAATCTACAAGGCGGTTTCCGATCCTGCGCGCCCCAATATTACAAACTACTTCAAGGTAAGACACGGAAATATCGAGGAGGCCTTCGTCAGGGCGGACCTGGTCGTGGAGAATAGGTACTCCTCGCACATGGTGCAACATGCACATATCGAGCCGATCGCTGTGCTCGCAAGGTACGAGACCGACAGCTCGTTCACAATTTGGACCTCCGGTCAGAACACTTACAGGACGCGGCGAGAATTGAGCGACGCCCTAAAAGTTCCAGAGACCAAGATCAGAGTGATCGCGCTCCGGCACGTCGGCGGAGGATTCGGAAACAAGGGTGCCGGGCATATCGAGCCCATCGTCGCATCCCTCGCGGAGAAAACACGAAGGCCGGTGAAGATAGCTCTTACGAGGGATGAGGTGTTTACCGCGACGAGCGTCCGGCATCCCTCGGTAGTATACGTGAAAGACGCGGTCAAAAGGGATGGCACGATCCTGGGGAGGCAGATCAGACTGATCTACAACGGTGGAGCCTACTCGCTCGCCGGCAACGTTGCAGTGGGAAATTCCATCCACGGCATGACCAGCGTTTACAGGCTGCCAGCTCTGAAAGCCGACATTTACAGGGTCTATACAAACCAGGTTCAAGGGGGCGCCTTCCGAGGTTTCGGGGCACCGCAGATTTACTTTGCTATCGAGTCACAGATGGATCTGATAGCCGAAAAACTGGGTATGGATCCGCTCGAGTTCAGGGGAAAGAACCTGCTTCACGACGGCGAAAAGACCGCGATTGGCCACAGAACGACGAACAGCACTCTCGACGAGTGCATCGATCGAGTTGAAGAAGCGGTGGCGTCGAAGCCCCTTCCCAAGCAGGACGGTAAGTGGCGGTACGGAACCGGGTACGCGATCTCCAAGGAGCAGTGCGATGTCTCGTTTCCCAGCACCGCGTACGTTCGCTTGATAGAAGACGGTTCCATTGAGATCTGGACCGCTGCAACCGATCCGGGAGAAGGCATCCACACTGTTCTTTCACAAATCGCCGCTGAAGAGATGCAGGTTCCTGTGGAAAAAGTGCGGATGGTGCTGTCGGACACTGGTCTGACGCCGGTGGGAACCGGCGCATCCGGGAGCAGGCAAACTTCTCAGATGGGCATGGCGGTGAAACTCGCGGCCCAGGATCTCAAGAAAAAGATGATCGCCGTGGCAGAGAGAAAACTGGCGATCCGGGAAGAAGCACTTTCGTTTTCCGGTGGCGAGATCGTTGTTTCTACGCCAAGTAGTGGTTTAGAGCGTTCACTGAAGTACGCAGAAATATTCAAACCGGGTCCGATGGGAGGAGCGTACGTGCCAGAGGAAGGCACGCTCATAGGGAAAGCCTTCTGGATGCCGAAGACCGGAGAGCTGGATCCAGAAACCGGTCAGTCATCGACCGATCGAGCGGTCGCGTACTACACGCCGGTAGCTCAGGCGGCGCGGGTTGCGATCAACGTAGAGACCGGAGCGCTGAAGATCGCGGAGTTTATCGGCGCAGTTGATGTGGGAAAGGCTCTAAACCCGCTGAATGTCTTCGGGCAAAACGAAGGTGCGATTGCGATGGGGTTGAACGGCGCGATCAACGAAGAAATGGTGCTGGTCAACGGCCGTGTCCTGAATCCCGATCTCAAGGACTACAAGCTGCAGAGCATCATGGAGTACTTTCCGATAAAGTCGATCATTCTCGAAAACTACAACCCCGACGGTCCCTTCGGCGCGCGCGGGTGCGGAGAGGCTCCCATAAGCCCCGTGGCCCCGGCCCTTGCGAATGCTGTGTACGATGCTATCGGAATCCGGTTCTTTGATCTCCCAATTACTCCCGAGAAAATACTGCTGGCGTTAAAGTCCCGCGACAAACGAAAGGGTTAATTCTCAAAATCGAAGGGAGTGTCGTCTATTTCGATGACTTTCAAGCAGTTCATCAACGGAGAGTTTGTGGCCTCGTCAGGCGGCGAGGAGTACGAGGTCACAAACCCCGCCAACGGAAAGGTTGTGGATCGTGTTGTTAGAGGGAACGTCGAGGATGCTCGCGCCGCGATTGATTTCGCGTCGGATGCCCTAAAGCGCGAGAAGATGTCCAAGACCAACATATCAAGGATCCTGCAGCTGGTCTCTGAGCTTATCCGGAATCACGAAACTGATCTGGCGACTCTTATGACCCTCGAACAGGGGAAGACTCTCGCCGAATCCCGGGGAGAAATCAGGTTTTTTGCGCACACGATGGAGTACTACGCGGGGTTGAAAGCACGCGGCTCGCAAGTGCAGATTTCCGATCCAACAAAGCTCGCCGTGGTGGAAAAAGAGCCCGTGGGCGTGGTGGGGGCCATCGTTCCCTGGAACAACCCCATTTTGCTGATGGGTGCGAAGGTGGCCGCGTCGCTTGCCGCGGGCAACGCCACAGTCGTAAAGCCCGCGAGCACGACCCCACTTTCTACGCTGAAATCCATGGAGCTTTTCAAAGATGCCGGCCTCCCCAAAGGGCTCTTGAACGTGGTCACCGGGTCCGGCCCCACAGTCGGGGAGGAGTTGGTGAGGAACCGCAAGACGAGGAAGGTCTCGTTCACAGGAGAGACTGTGACGGGTAAGAGAATAATGGAGCTCGCTTCGGCGGAGCTGAAGAGGGTGACGCTGGAGCTCGGTGGGAGCAATCCCCTGATCGTCTGTGATGACGCCGATCTGGATGCGGCGGTCAGTGCCACGCTCAACGGAAGATTTCGCAATGCCGGCCAGGGGTGTATGTGTGTAAAACGGACCTACGTCTTCCGGGATATTGCTCCGAGATTTGTGTCGAAGTTGAAGGAGAAAGCGATGGCGATCAAAGTGGGCGACGGCATGAAGAGCGACACGACCATGGGGCCTGTTCACAGCAAGAGCCAGCGCAGCAAGGTGGAACAGCAAGTTAACGAAACTGTTTCGGGAGGGGCTACCCTTCTTCTGGGAGGCAAGGAACCGGAGGACTCTGACCTCAGTGCGGGCAGCTTTTACATGCCGACCCTCGTTACCGACGTGAGCGGGGACTCCAAGCTGGTTGCGGAGGAGTGTTTCGGTCCCGCCCTCCCCATCATCACGGTGAGCGGACTCGAGGAGGCTATTGAAGGGGCGAACTCTTCCATTTACGGTCTGGGCGCCTCCATCTGGACAAAGGATCTGGGAAACGCCAAGAAGGCTGCCTCCGAGCTGGAAGCCGGAACGGTGCTCGTCAATTCGCTCTATGGCGCCGGCGGATGGGAAATAGAGGTCCCGATGGGCGGATACAAGCAGAGCGGATTGGGAAGGGAGTACGGGATTGAAGGGCTGGAATCGTACACCGAGACCAAGACTGTGATTTTTGGATCCTGAGTGTGGCGTACCCGATGGACAACGAAAAAGACAGCGCGAGGATAAGGATAGTCCCTCAGGCTGGAGGGGAAAAAGTGGATCTCGGGAGGGGAAGTTTTTCCAACCTTATCCTGACGAAATCGAAACTCGAGAGCAAGAACAGAAACATGCTCGGCTACTCAGTATACAAGCCGGGGATCGACACGAAGCAAAAAATCCATCTTGATGCCGAGGAGCTGGCATACGTTTTGAGCGGCTCTGGAAAACTGACCATAGGAAAGGAGCTCCTAGCGTTCTCCGCGGGCGACTCTCTTTTCATCCCACCCGGTGTGCCGCACGGAGTGAGAAACGATGGTTCGCATGACATCGCCATGGTGTTTTTCTTTTCCTCGCCCGAGTACCCCAGAACTATAGACGCCTGAAGAGTCTAACCTCGTCTCTTTCAGTTCTCTTGCTTCCGTTGTTTAGCGGGGTTTAGGGCAACTTTAGGAAACGAAGGTCAGTGTATTAAAGATCGGAGCCGTGTCCTGCCCGTCCCATACAGGGTCGACCAGGAATCCACTCACTACTGACTTTTGCCAAACGAGCGAGCCTGCCGCGTACCACAGAGTAACCAGACCGAGCCACGCGTACGGTGCGTCATCGTAGATCTGTTTCTGGGCCGCCGTGCAGATGGACTTGATGTACGTGGTATTCGTGGAGGAAGTGAACGCGTTGGCGCACGCAACCACGCTGGGGCTGGAATATACCGCCCAATCTCCATAGAGGGACTCGTTGCTGACGAAGGTGTACCAATAGTCCGCCGGCGTTAAAGTCGCCGGCCCCCATTCCTCGGCTCCGAGAAGGGATAAGGAACCGATCTGGTTCGGGGTTTGGAGTTCGGAAGAGTACGAGCCATACGGAGTATAGTATAAAGTGGTGTCTTGAACTTCAATGTCGACGTTGATCCCGATCTGGGAGAGATCTGACTGCACGATCTCGGCCGTCGAAATGCAGAACTGACATCCGGCGATCACGGTGAAATTGAGCGTCGGGAAGCTCGAAATGTTCGCGCTGTTCAAATCTGCCTGCGCTAGCGTGAGATTGTATTGGTAGGGCGCATAATTTCCTAAATCGTAGAACTGCTTCCACGCGGGGTACTCCGGTCCCACGAACTGGGAAAGCTTCCCGAAAAATACCGTCTGGGCAATGTCCGTGTAATTGATGGAGTGCACGATTGCCTGCCTCACGGCGGTGATATTCGTGGGATATTCCGCACTATTGATTGCAACGGCTGCCACTTCTCCGTTCCAAGGCGGCATCGAGAGATAAGACAGGGTCGCGGAATTTTGCTGTACGAGGTTCCAGTCAGCCGACTCGATCATTGAAACCTGCGAGGTTCCGGTGATCAGATCCGTGTACCTGGTCACGTCGTCTGGTTTGTAGTTCACAATCACATTCTTTGCGTGTCCCGGATCGAAAATGGGCTGCTGGGCAATCTGGGCCGCCGTTAGATTCTTGCCCCAATAGTTTGGATTCTGCACGAACTGCACATAGCTGTTTTCTGAGACCTGCGAGACAATGTACGGCCCGCTGCCTGGGATGGGAATCTGATTAAAGTTAGAATTGAACTGCGTGGGAGTCCCAAAACCACCGTTGTCCAGTACGTACTGCGTATCAAACATGAGGCCCTCATAGGCGACGAGCGTCCCGGGGAAGTAAGAGAACGGGGACAGGAGCTGGAAAACTATGGTGTAAGGTCCGGTTACGTAGATCGGCCAGGAGGCATTCTGCATCAAAGAAATTGCGGATCCTGAGGGATTGATCACTCCTCCGCTCTGGTTTATTAGGGCAATCGTTGCCGGACCGAAATCCACGTTGGTCATGTTGAACAATGCGTAGGATTCAAGCCAAGCGGAACTGTTGTCTGAAAGATAGTAAAAACCGTACATCTCTAGCCAAACTTGATAGGCGTTAAACGGATCGCCATTCGAAAAGGTCACGCCCTGTCTTAGATTCATAGTGTACGATGTACCGCTCGGCGAGACCGTCCAATTATTGACAAGAGCCGGTTCGTACTGGATGACTCCAGTACCGTACTCGGAGGTCTCGTTCACGCCGATCAAAGGCTGATAAACCGTGTCCTCCAGCCAGTTCGGCCACGGCAGCGAGGATACGGCGTAAAGCTGGTTCAGGTCATCCTCTGGCCAGTTTGCGTCGTCGATCACCAGAGTGTTATGAAATGGAGATGAAGTAGATGTTGCTGAAGAAGAGGTGGCAAGAGCGGATGACGAGGAAGAAGTAGAAGTAGACGTGGACGAGGAGGTCGTCGAGGTTGTAGGACTCGTTGAATGCGAGGAAGAAGTCACGGATGTCACCACCGTCGAAGATGAAGAAGTGATGCTGGAAGAGCTGGATGAAGAAGTGGTCGTGGAGGCACTCGTCGCGGTAGCGAGATAGATTCCTGCGCCAGCGATTACCAAAATTACTACGACTATTACAACGACGATAGCCCTCGAGATCGCCCGAAAGTCGTTTGCCTTCTCCATTTTTCGGCTCATAGAATCCGGAGGTTATCGTTGGAGCCGATAAAAATCTAGTGCATCTCGCAGCTACCGGTGCTATCTCGCGACACTCCTGCCATTCCTTAGAGAATCTTCGAGAGCATCTATCGTCGCTGCCATGAAACTTCTTTGTGCTTGGTAGCCCATGTGACCAATCCTTAGTACCCGGCCCTTTAGCTCTTTGTACCCGCCTCCGATCAGAATGCCGTGTCTCCGTGCGATGTCTTGGATCAGTGCGGCGTCATTCACCGTGTCGGGAAGGGCTATCGCGGTGACAGTGGGCGAACAGAACTCCTCCTTCAAGGGCCAGGTCTTTAACCCCAATCTGCCGATCCCGCGGCGACAGAATCTCGCGACCTCGACGTGTCTCTCAAGTACGTTGTCCAGTCCTTCTTCCAGAATCTCGTCCAGCGCTGCAGAAAGCGCATTGACTTCGGCAGTGAATGGCGTGAAGGGGAATCTCCTCTGCGCGATCCAAGTCTCTTTCCAGTCGAGTAGCGAAAGATACGAGGTACGTATGGGAGTCTTTTTCTTCTCGATCCGCTCCCAAGCGAATTTGCTTATTATCATGGGAGTTAGCGCGCTGGGCGCGGACAGACACTTTTGCGACGCGCTGACAGAGATGTCAATGCCCCACTCTACCGGTTTGAACTCGGCGCCTGCCAACGACGCCACGCAATCGACGATGGTGAGCATCCCGAGACTCTTCGCCTTTCTGCAAATGGCAGCGGGAGGGTTCAACAGCCCAGCCGGCGTCTCGCAGTGCACCATAGTTATTGCCACGGCATCTCTATTTTCTTCAAGGAAAGTGGCAACCGAATCATCGTCGAAGCACTTGTTAGTTTCTTCGTGGAAGTACACCGGGATCCCGCCAGCGTTTTTCACAAACTCTCCGAACCACTTTCCGAATGGGCCGTTTTCAAGAACGAGCACTTTTTCGCTGGGATTTACAGAGCACACCACCGCAGCTTCAAGGCCGAGGACGCCCTCTCCCTGTAAAAGCAGAACATCTGTCTCGGCAGATGCCCGAAAGACTTTCGCCATTTTTTTCACGGTCTCGTCGAAAAATTCTACAAAGCCCGGATAGTAGTGGTAGATCACCGGTTCCGCGAGCGCGGACAGCACTCGCGGTGAAACCTCGACCGGACCCGGGGTCATGAGGAGCTTGATCCCGTTTCTAGCCTTGTTCCAGGTACTATTTTCCAAATTCCGATTCCCTCTCTTTTTGCTTACGGCCTGACCATCTTAAGGATGTATTCCGGTTTAAGGGGAAGTTCTGTTATGGGTTTTCCGCCTAAATTCCTGAGGGCGTCATCGACGGCGTTGGCAATCGCAGCCGGAGCCACTACCGTCCCACCCTCGCCGAGTCCCTTCGTTTGGGAAGGATTTTGCTCGGAAAGCGTCTCGATGTGGTCTACTTCGATGTCAGGAGATTCGACTGCAGACGGCAGCAAGTAGTCCAAAAAATTCCCGCCGTTGATCTGCCCGTCTTCGGTGTACGAGATTTCTTCGAAGATCGCGCCTCCGAGGCCCTCGACGATGCCGCCGTGGACCTGCCCGTCCACAACCATGGGGTTAATCATCTTGCCGCAATCCTCTACCACCAGAAAACGCAAGATCTTGAATTTGCCCGACTCTTTGTCGAGCTCCACCTCGCAAAAAGTCATCGCGTTACTCCACGTCGCCGGAACCTCCGGTTCGTAGAAAGCCGTGAATTCCAGACCAGGCTCTACACCCTTTGGGAGCTTGTCAGGTCTGCGGAGAGCTACCTTCGCAATGTCACCCAGAGTGACGCTCCTCCCTCTCCTGAGCTCACGCGGAGCTCCCTTCACTGAAAAAGTTCCGTCTTCGAACAACTGCATGTCCTCCGCCCGCGCCTCGATCATCGAGGCCGCAATCTTCATCGCCTTATTCCGGACTTTCTCAGCGGCCTGCATGGCCGCGCTTGTCCCCAAAGGAGCTCCCCTGCTACCCCACGTCCCATTGCCATAGGGCACCACGTCTGTATCGCCCCAAACGACCTGGATTTTTTCAATCGGAACTTTCAGCTCGTCGGCGACCGCCTGTGCTAAAGTCGTCTCCGAACTCTGTCCGTGTGGAGCGAGGCCTGTCAAAACTTTCACCGAACCATCCGGTTCTACCCTTATCGTGGCGACCTCGTAGCCCAGTGTTACAGAGCCCGAGGGCCCCAAGATGGCCGAGCCGATGCCGCCGATTTCGATAAGGGAGGCGATCCCTACGCCGCGAAAGATCCCTTTCCTTCGAAGTTCTTCATGATCCTTTCGAAGCTTTTGATAATTTACGGCGATGGCGCCACTCTTCAGCGACTCGGTCAGACTGCACTTGTCGTAGACTAGGCTCGTTGCGGTGGTGAACGGAAACTCGTCGTCGCGGATTACGTTCTTCATCCTCACATCATAAGGATCGAGCTCCAGCTTGTGAGCGACGATGTCCAGCGCTCTTTCCATCACAAAATTCGCCGAAAGCATCCCAGGGCCGCGGACAGAGCCCATCGGGGTCTTGTTAGTCAGCACTGCGATGTGTTCAAAATAATAATTCTTGAACCGATAGGGCCCCGGCAGAAACATGCCGGTGATCATAGTGAAGGTCAGGCCACCCCATGGAGACGCGGCATAAGCCCCCATGTCCGCGATCATCCTGTCTTTAACTCCAATTATCGTGCCGTCTTTTTTGGCGGCGACTTCAATATCGTGGATCTGCTCACGCTCGTGCACTGAAAATGAAATATCTTCGGTGCGTTTTTCCACCCATTTTATTGTGCGACCGGGAAGCAACCGCGCAGCCGCGCAGACTGAAACGTCCTCAGGGAATATGTGCCCTTTCAGACCGAACGCCCCGCCTACGTCAGGCATTCGAAAGTGAACGCGGTCCTCGGGCATCTTCAAGATGCCAGCAAATAGGGTTCTTCCGACATGAGGAAACTGGACCTGACTCCACACGTCAATTCTGCCAGTCAGCTGGTCGTAGTGTGCTATGACCCCCCTGTTCTCTATGGGAGCTGCCGTGTGCCGGTGGGTCTTGATTCTCTCCTTGACCACTATATCTGCTTCGGAAAAAGCTGCATCGACGTTTCCTCCCTTGATTTCAGCATGCTTCAGGAGGTTGCTCTCCCAATCCTCGTAGAGGAGCGGCGCACCAGGAGCCAGCGCTTTCTCTGGGTCGACGTTACTCTCGAGTGGTTCGTACTCCACTCTGACAAGCGAGGCCAAGTCTTCCGCGATGTACCGCTCGCTAGCCACCACCATCGCAACTGGTTCGCCTACCCATCTAACCTTGCCGTCGGCGAGAGGCCGGATCTTTGGGATGGGGGCCTGGTGTTCCTTCGGGATATAGAAGGGCTCCACCGTATCACGAAAATCGTCGAAGGTGAAAAAGGCAACAAAACCTTCTTTGTCTGTCAGCTCGGAATGATCGATTTCAAGTATTCTGGCGTGGGCGTAAGTGCTCCGCACGAACTCGACAAAAAGCATGTCCGGCATTTGTATATCATCCAGGTACCTGCCGGCGCCTGCAAGTAGTCGGGGATCTTCAATGCGCTTTACCGACTGACCGACGAGCTTCAATGACATTTTTGGAGCATTCACTCTTCGTTTCTGAATTAATCAAAATTTTGTAAGAAGACGACTAGCGGCCGTGCGATTCTCAAAATCTAAAGACACAGGCCTCTTTCACTCATATTATAAGCTCTGAACCTAAGGACTGGAGTACCGCTCCTACGAGAGGTTAGTGTATTGAGTCAGAAAAACAGAGTCGTTGTCATCGGGGGAGGACACAATGGGCTCGTCTGCGCAGCATACCTCGCAAAGGCTGGAGTTCCCGTTGTGGTTCTGGAGCAAAAGAAGGTCGTCGGAGGTTGCGTAGTTACTGAAGAAGCCGCGCCGGGATGGTGGATCAATACTTACAGTTTTGAGCACTATGCCATTCAAAATACCCCCATAATATCCGACCTGTCACTTGAGGAATTTGGCCTTCACTACTACACTGTAGATCCGGCCGTCTTTTGCCCCTTCCTCGACGGAAGATACATGCTGCTTTACCGCGAGCTTCAAAACACGCTGAAACACATTGAGACACTTTCCAAGCAGGATGCCCGCGTCTATGAAAAATTTCATGAAAAATGGGCCAGGGTTGGGAGAGCAATAGGTGCCGGGGCACTCCAAGGGCCCACCAGCCTGGAGTCAATTCTTTGCAAATCAGGACTATTCGCAAGGAAAGAGGAGGTGGACGAAATCCTTCAAGAAAGTAAACTGCCGGCTGCTAGCATTCTGTCGGAGAATTTTGAGACTGATTATGTTCCTGCCCTAATTGCTTTTCTCGGGCCGGCTGCGATTGGGCTATCTCCGGCCGCCCCCAATACCGGCTGGCTGTGCGCATGGCACATCGGCGCCGAACGGCTTGCCAGGCCTCAAGGGGGTTCTGGAGAGCTTACCCGTGCTCTCGCGGCGTCTGCACGAGCCAACGGTGCGACGATCTTGGAGGGCGAATCAGTTTCGGAGATTGTAGTCAAAAACGGAAAGGCGGTGGGAGTAAAGACTTCCAGCGGGAAGGAGTTTGATTCAGAGGTCGTAGTGTCGAATGCCGATCCAAAACAGACGCTGCTTAAGCTGGCGAGAGGCGCAACTTCTCTGTCTTCTGGAGATTACCGCAGGGTACGAGACATCAAAGTGACGCCAGGATTCGCTTTCAAGGCGGACTACCTGCTTTCAGAACTTCCGAATTACTCCTGCAAGACCTGGGTAAAAAAGGGAGAGGCAAACGAATGTCACAAGGCGGCTACGTTCATCGCTCCCTCGGTGGATTCTCTCTCTGACGCCTATTCCGAATTCTCGAATGAAAGAAACCCCGAGATTCCAGGTTTGATGGTGGCCCTCCACTCCTCCATGGACAGAACTCTCGTTCCTCCCGGAAAACAGGGCCTCGTGCTCGAGACTAGATTTACCCCGTACAAACTCTACGGGTTGAGCTGGAGTGAATCCGACAGGGAAAAGGAGTCAGCGAGGCTCCTATCGATCTATTCAAGATACTGTCCTGGCGTCGACGAATTGGTAGAAGATTCCAGGGCAAAGTGTCCCCAAGACATGGAGGCAGACGTAATGGTGCCTCGTGGGAATTTCGTGCACGCGGACATGGTTTTCGACCAGATGTTCGCAAGCCGTCCGGTCCAGGGTCTGTTGAACGGATACGAAGTTGCCCCGATCTCAAACCTTTTCTTGTGCGGTGCAGGCACGTTCCCAGGTGGTGGAGTCAGCGGAATTCCTGGCCGGAATGCCGCGATTCAGATAATCGAGAAACTACAACGTACTACGTCCTAAAAATGTCTCGGATCTGGAGCCTATCACCCTCCGAGACATTCGAATTTCGAAAACGCAATCCCAACTTTCGCAAATGTATCGCGTTCGAGATCCAATACTCTTCCACCAAAACCGGAAGAGGGCCATTCTCCATTTACCGAGCATGTCAAACTTCGAGAACTGAACCCATGAATACTGCCCCGGGATACCTATTGGTAAAACGGATCGTTAAAGGAAGAAAAAGAGTCGATAAAAGAAATTGGAAGTCAAAACACTACTGCAACCACAAGGAACCGAGGAGGGCGTATTTACTCGTGCAATGAGCCAAAGAGAAGCTGATCAAAAGGGCGTTGTTTTGGTCAAGAAGAAACCCAGCACCGAAACGTACGTCAGCATCATGCGCGCGATAAAAGGCGGGGCGTTTCGTCCAACCATGATCGTCCAGTCGTCAAAGGTTCCGTGGATAACCGTGATGCAGTGTGTAAGAACTTTAGAGCAGAAGGGCTTGATAGAAACAGGATACGACCCCGTAACGGGAGGAGTGATCTCGAAGCTCACCGAGGTCGGAAACCGTCTTCTCGAGGAAAGCAACTAGCTACTAACTGATTTTATGGCCGACTCGTAGATCGAGAGGCCCCTTTGAAGAAGCTCATCCGAAATCACGAGCGGCGCCATGAAACGCAGCACATTACCATAGTGCCCACTCGTGTGCATCAACAGTCCGTTCTCGAACATCCGTTTCCTGAACGAAACCGCGAGCTGCTTTGACGGAGACTTGTCTTCTTTTGAATTCACAACTTCGTTTCCGATCATAAACCCTATTCCCCTCACGTCACCGACGTTCCTACTTTCGCGTCCAATCCTTTCGAACTCCGGCAGGATCTTTTTTCCGGCGGAAGTAACCCTTTCTAGCAGATTTGTTCTTTGGATGTAATCTATCGTAGCCGAACCGGCAACCAGAGCGAGGGGATTCCCGCGATACGTCCCGAGGTGAAAGCCCTCGGGGATCGATTCGTCAAACTCCGATCTGTATGCAATCAGCGACAGCGGGATGCCCTCCCCCACTGCCTTTGAGATGCAGACAATATCTGGCGTGGTTCCCGTGATCTCGCTGCCCCAGAATTTCCCGGTCCGCCCGAAACCGCACTGAACTTCGTCGCAAATCAGCGGAATCTGGTACTTGTCAGCAATTTCACGAAGGCCTGGAAGAAAATCCAGTGGCGGAACGATGTAGCCGCCTTCACCCTGGATTGGTTCTACGATGATTCCGGCTGGCTCGTCGACTCCCGAATGCTCATCAGAAATAAGGTGTTCCAGATATCTGAGAACCACTTTGGCCTCGTCACCCTTCTTTTCCACCGGGAAGGGAAACCTGTAGCTGTACGGGTACGGGATGTGAAAGACGCCGCTCCTCAAGACTCCCGAATACTCTAGATAGTGACGACTGGAGGTGGCGCCTACAATGCCCTGATGTATTCCGTGGTACGAGCCGCTAAAAGCGATTATAGTTTTCTTCTTGGTTACGTGCTTTGCGAGGCTAATTGCGGCTTCGCATGCGTCTCCACCAGTCACCGTGAACAGCACCCGCGCGTGTCCCTTCAGGGAACCGGGAAGAATCTTGTGGATCCTCTCAAGAAAATCGATCCTGGCTTCAGTCGGAATTTCCATGGTATGCCAGACCTTCCGCATCTGGCCTTCGACGGCTTCCGAGACCGCGGGGTTGTTGTGACCGAGATTTAGGACGCATACCCCACTGAACCAGTCAATGTACAGATTCCCATCAACGTCCCTCACGGTCGACCCGCTCGCAGAATCAATGGCGAACGGGAAGGCCTTCGGATAGATGGTAGCTCGGGTCTCCAGCATGCCTTGCTTAGCTAGGAGCTCTCGAGACTTCGGCCCGGGTGGGGTAACCGTGATGAGCGGCGCCTCCTCATATCTTACACTTTGCAAAGAAAAACGAATCCTCCTAATTCCTGTACTTTTTCAGATCCCTCAGACCCATTTAACTTTACAGGATGGCTAAAACGAAATCTTGGCGGCGTAGACGTAGGAAAGCGACTTGTTGAGAAAGTTCCCAATTATTCGAGGACAATACCCAGTAACATGACGACAAAACCGACTGCCGCGATTGCGACGTCCTTATCCGCACTCAGCCCTAGCTTGATCCCACCCAGTCCTCCAGCGATAATAATCAAAAGGCCCAAGAAGAACAATGGATACTTGAAATCATGATTGAGTACTCTTTTGCCGTGTTTCTGATGGCTCAAATATCACATCGCCCTAGAACCCAAAGATCTTAAAATCAATGGGCAATCCCGCAGTCAAGCCCCTGAGATAAAGATCTACAAAGACGATTGTCAGCAGGCTGATCCATGCTAGTGCCTCGTGATGCGAGTTCCACCACGTTTGGGTCCTCCAGAGAGAGTTTCTCACTTCTCCCCCTGGCGTACAGCTATAGCAATCGATGTTTCCTCCGATCAGATGACGGAACGCATGACACGAGAAAGTCCATGCAGTGAGAGTGAGAGCATTAGCCAGGAGGATCAAGCTGCCCAGACGAAGCGAATCCATGTAGATCAGCGACTTGTAGAAATCATAGTAGAAGAAGGGCAAGAGTAAAATTCCAGCGTACAGAAAATACCGATGCAGATTTTCAAACAGAAACACGCCATTTTTTTCACCCGTGTACTTTCTCTTGGTACCGTCGTCGCGTTCAGCGTTGTCGCAGGACAGCGGGTGGTGGAAAAGGTGTCTGTGGTAATCCTTCCTGTAGGCGTAGCACGTCAGCCTAAAGAGACCGGGTATCGGAACGATCAGCACTGTGGGGCTGTAAAAGGGATCTATGTAGCCCTTTATGGGGCCCACCGGATAGGTAATCAAAGCGTAGCTTCCCACCGCAAGAATGAGTATGAACGTCCACAGACGCCAATTTGCCTCGATCAGTTCGTATGGGAAAAAATACTGTGACGACTGCGAGGGCGAGGACTGCTTCTCCAAATCCGATCTTTGATTCTCTTCAAAAAATTGATTCGCTAATCAATTATATTATTTGTCATCTGATTCCGTGGCAAATTTCTTGTCCGAGCAAATTACCTGACATTGCTTAAATAGAATCTAGGAGGCGATCGGTTTGAAAATCGGGGAAGTACAGTTCTAAAATGAATGGAGGTATGCTTTCAATTTGAGTTGGGGAACTCTTGCCGGGGAAAAGAAGGTAGATACGGAGATTGAGGCGCATCCGCGACCTCATCCGAGAGGCATGCGCTTTGAGGGACTCAACGCTCTTGTAACGGGGGCCGGGCGCGGGTTCGGTGCTCTAATCGCTAGAGCTATTGCAGACGAAGGGGCGAACGTGGTTGTAGCTTACAACACCTCAAAAGATGGCGCTGAGAAATTGAGCTCGGAAATAAGAGACCACGGGGGCAAGTCTATCACGACAAAAGTGGACATTACGAAATGGACTGAGGTGAAGTCGATGACCGACAAAGTTTGGAAGGATTTTGGCCCCATTGATCTTCTCGTCAATAACTCTGGGGACGTCTCCAGTAAGCAGATGTCCTGGAGGCAGATCACGGAGGAAGCGATTGACCAGACCCTCGCGGTTGACATCAAGGGGACTCTTTTCATGATCCACGAAGTGGGATCGCGTATGCTAGAGCGAAAGCAGGGAACGATCGTGAACGTTGCCTCTAATGTCATCGTTACGGGCAGTCCCCGGGCGCCTCAGTATGCCGCTTCCAAGTATGGCGTGATCGGCCTAACGAAGTCGTACGCGCTTGCCTTTTCCCCCTGGGTTCGAGTGAACGCCGCGTGCCCGGGCTACATGGACACGGAGGCAACCACAAGGCGACCGGACTGGACTCCCGAGAGAAGAAAATGGGTCGTCGATCACACTGCCTTGAAGAGGATCGGCAAGCCAGAGCACATAGTCCCAGTAGTACTGTTTTTGGCATCTGACGATTCGATCCATATGACTGGAAACATTGTGATTTGTGACGGCGGCTTTTCGATGCCCGGTGCATAATGCAGCTAAATTTTTCCCAATAGCCTAAGCATTGGAAGCTCTAAGAGCTACCAGCAGGTAGATAACCTAGTTTGTGCCCTTTGGGTGACAATAATGAACATGGTGCAACAGGAGCAAGAGGACGAACAACGAGAAGGAGAACCGAGCTTGCAGCTTGCGGAGAGTCAATTTCAGACTCAAATGGAAATAGTAGTCGAGCCCTGGAAGAAACTCATCATCCATGAGTTATTGGAATACCGGTTTGAAGATCTTGCGAAGCTGGTGGCGACCCAATCCGTCCAGCAGGGAGGAACGGCCATTCCCACGATAAGCTGGGCAGAAGGTGTGGCGTTTCTGATCAGCCCATTCCCGGACGAGAGTGAAGTCATAATTGAGGAGAAGCTGAAAGGGATCATCCACTACAACACGGTTCTTTTTGCGTTAAAGCCGGGATTTGAAGCTGAGATCTTCATGAGGGGTTCCCAGATCAGAATAAACCTCATCGACGTTGGCACTAACGAAATATTCCGTCTTTTAGCTGGCACTCTGAAGGAGCACGCGAAAATTCCGGCGTCGCAAAACAGTGCTGCTTCAAGGGTGCCGCAGCAGCTTTCTGCTGGACTGCAGTAACAATAGACCCACATTATTAACTGGAATCTGCGGATCCCCTAGCAGGGGATCGTTCCGCTTTGAAAAACTCTCTCGTTGCTAAAGTCCTACTGGAGCTCGCCGATTACTCCGACCTCGAAGACGAGCAACCTTATCGTGCGCGGGCATATAGGAGGGCCGCCCAGACTATCGAAGCTACACCGGGGCCCATAGAAGAACTATGGAAGCAGAAGCGGCTTCAGGATCTGCCCGGGGTGGGAGAAAACATCGAGAAAAAAATCGACGAGATCCTCAGAACAGGGAAGCTTTCCACGCTGGAGAAAATAAAATCGCGCATCCCGGTGGATGTCCCCTCGCTGACCAAGATCGAGGGGATTGGCCCGAAGACGGTGAAGCTTCTGTACTCCGAGTTGAAAGTAAAGAACATCGGCGACCTCGAAGAAGCCATCAAAGCTGGCAAGCTCCACGATTTTCGGGGACTCGGAGTAAAGTCCGACGAACTGCTGCTGGAAAGAGTGAAGGCGGCCAAGTTACAAACAAACAGGATACTGCTGGCGCAGGCGATTCCTCTCTCCGAACGGATCGAAAAAACGTTGAAAGAAATTCCTGGAATTAGCAGATATGCCTTTGCAGGGTCGTTTCGCCGAATGAAGGAGACGATCGGGGACTTCGACGTCCTTTTGGAGACCGACACAGCTCGTGAGGCGATCCAGTTCTTTACCCAGAACGAGGATGAGATCAAAGAAGTCCTTTCAGCGGGAGACACCAAAGCTTCCGTGAAACTTCAAAACAACAATTTTCAGGTCGACATGCGGGTAGTTCCGAAAAAATCGTGGGGTGCGGCACTTTTGTACTTCACGGGATCGAAAGCCCACAATATCGAGCTCCGAACGATTGCGATCAAGAAGGGCCTTCGATTAAACGAGTACGGACTGTTCAAAGCTTCTGACGAGTCAGCCCTGGTTGCGGGAAAGAATGAAGAAGAAATCTACGCCGCGCTCGGAATGGACTATATCGAACCCGAGCTTAGAGAAAACAAAGGAGAAATAGAGGCAGCGATTTTGCACAGATTACCGAAGCTCGTCAATCTTGAAGAGATCAAGGGGGATCTCCAAATGCACACGATTTACAGCGACGGGCAAGAGTCGATAAAGGCGATGGCGGGCAAGGCCGTGGAGCTTGGTTACGAATATATTGCAGTTACCGATCATGTTGGCTCCCTCAAAATTGCAAATGCGATGGACGAGCCTCGGATCGGAGAGCAGAGAAAGGAAATTAACAAGCTGAACGATTCCTTTGAGAAATCCGGATCGGAATTTCACGTGTTCCAAGGAGCAGAAGCAAACATCAAGGCTGACGGTAGCCTAGACATGCCCAATTCGATCCTGAAGCGAGTTGAGATAGTGCTTGCCTCAATCCACAGTGGATTTTCAGACGACTCTGACAAAATCACCGGGCGTCTGGTCTCCGCGATGGAAAACGAAAACGTCGACATTATTGCGCATCCTACCGGGAGGCTCATCTTCGAACGCAGCGGCTACTCTTTTGATCTCCGAAAGGTCATTGAGACTGCCAAAAGGACCGGAACCATTCTCGAAATCGACGGGCATGCGAACAGGCTCGATTTGAATGACGAAAATGCGAGGGAGGCCATCAAGGGAGGGGTGAAACTGGCAGTGGACACCGACTCTCACGAAGCGGCGGAACTGAATTACATGAGACTGGGAGTCGCGGAGGCTAGGCGAGCGTGGGCTACCAAGGGCGACATTATCAATACCATGCCTCGATCAGAGATCGAAAAGTTTCTGGAAAACGACTAGTTGACCGCTCGAATCTTATTCAGCTCCCGCATCATGCAGCGGTCGAACACCACCTTGATGCCGGCAGCGGCGATCTTTTCCTCTGCTTCCGGGTTGTGGATGCCGAGCTGTTCCCAGAACACCTTCGGCTTTACTTTTATCACATCTTCAACGTAATTGAGGATATCTTCGCTCGGACGAAAGACATCTACGATATCGATATTTTCCGGTACATCTGAAAGTCTCTTGTACGATTTGCGACCAAGGATCTCGTCTGCGCTCGGATTGACCGGTATAATTTTGAACCCATTTTTTATCAGAAACTCAGGAATCCTGTAGGCATCTTTTTCCGGATTTTTCGACATCCCGATTACGGCAACGGTCTTGAATTTTTTCAGAATGTCCGAAATCTCGCTCTGGCTTGCGTTATCTGCTCTGGACAAATGGACTAGATCCCGGCCTCAAATCGGAACGACCACAGATATAATTCTAATGACACATTCCCACCGATTCCGCTGCGTTACCTTTATTTGAGAACTTTCGGAATTTTTTCCTTGTTTCCCTAACCTGTGCATATCGTCTGAATAGGATTGTCGTGAAGATTGAAACAGGAAATTTTGGTGAATTGCTATGAGGTATACTGAAAGAGTTGCTGGACCGGAGAAGGAGAAAGAATTTGCGGTACTCGCAGGGATGGAGGAGAAGTACGAAGGCAAGGATGTGAGCTTTTTCAACCGGGTCCTCAGCGAAGAGCCGTCTCTCGTGGTGAGGGTGCATGCTGTTACAGTACTATCGGAGATCGGGGACGAGACCTCCGTACCTGTACTGGCAGATGTTATGAAAAAGGATCCTAGTCCCCTTATTCGCCACGAAGCAGCTTTTTCCCTAGGACAGATGGGCCTGAAGAGCGCCGTGCCTCATCTGATCGAGGCTGCTCTAAATGATCCTTCTGAGATCGTGAGGCATGAATCGGCCGCGGCACTGGGCTCGATCGGAGATGAAAGGGCTAGGAGGGCACTTGAGAAAGCTAGCAAAGACGAGAGTGCCGAAGTCCGTGGGTCAGCCATCGCTTCTTTGTTTAATCTTGACTTTATCAGTTATTCAAAGTCCAGAGAGAAAAATGATGTCGAACAGCTCTCTGCGGAAATTGAACGAAAGAGGAAGATCGCGGCAAAGTCTCCCAAAAAGAAAATGCCGCGTCCTTAGGAAATATAGAGGGAAGGCCTTCGAGGACACAATGTCCTGAAGACTCGACCTAGTTCCACTCGGGTTCTATCAGTGGATCGATTCCTGTTTGAGCCAACAGTGTCCCGTTCGACCCGTATACGCTGCCTATGAGCAGGTAATCTCCCCATCCCTGGAAGGGAACGTGAAACGAGCAGCTCGTTATCGAGCTTCCCTGTGTGTTGACTGTGCATCCCAGAACTGTGGTCGCAGACCCGTTATCATAGGAGGATGATAAAACGAGTTCCATGCTCTGTGGGAGAGAGCCCCCTAGAAGTGTAAAGGCTGCCTCGTTTACTGTGATGTAAGAGGGTGTCGGACTGACCGCGCTGATGAGATCGTAAGTAACGACATTTTCCACCCCGGTGGTTGACAAAGTAAGCGCCGAGCTGGAAGTCCGCACGAAGGCCGGCATAGCGACGACTGATATAATGAGAACGATGATCGGTATGATTTTTCGCGTTTGTCGTGTTTGAAGAATCGACTTCATTTTTTGTCATCGCAGATTGTGAATACAGATTACTTATCCGACACGGTATGTATTCCAGATTCTGGTTCTGCGAGTTTTTGGAATTCGGCAATTGCAGACCGCTATATCCGATCTCGAAGAACGTTTTTGTCAAACCCCTTCCGCCAAGAAAAAAAGAAACTGAGAGGATCCGATATAAAATCCTGCCTCTGGCATCCCTGCCAACCCTGCAGGTAGAAATTTGATTCGGCCAGCTAGTCAGACATTTCATTCTTCTCTATTCGAACACATCGCCAAAATAATGCGGAAAGATGGCAAGATGTCTCTAATTCCTTCATTTTGCGGGCCTGGAGGTCACCTCTGTCAGCATTAATTAACTCCTTTTTCAGGTAAGTGAAAAATCATAATGTCGTTCAAGGAAGAAGTTAACGACGCCATTTCGCACGTGGTCGCGATACGTATCTTGATCCAGCTAAGCAGGCCGCTGCGCCTAGGAGAGAAACTTGACGAAGATAACGAAAGGATGAAAGCGGAAAAAATTGCGGAATCGAAAAAAAACCTTCGAGATCTACCCCCGGACAGAATTGGGAGCCTCATTGTGCTTTCCCGACAAAGCATGCCCATGGACATTGACGAGATCGTCCACAAACTCGAACGACTCGAATTCCTTTTGGAGGACGTGAACAAGGGAAAAGACAGAAAGAGTAACCTCAAGAGCATCGTCGATTCGTTCAAGCCGGTGCCGGTGCTGCAGAGCACATTGCTAGCGATCCCCAGTCTGAAGAAAATCATGAGTGAACCCTAGTGTCACTGTCTCTTGCTTCCCACTGAGCTTCTAAGAAATTCCCGGCCAGTGGCATCGCCTCAAGCCAGTAAGGCAGATAAGGCGGCATGACACATGTACCGAGTTAGCATATGTCTGAGCTAAAGCAAAGTAAGGAGGAGTACAGCGCACTCCTCGCAAGACTGAGGGCGGCAAGACCCGAGGGCGTTTCTAGATCGGAAGATCGACTGAAGCTACCCGATCCGCGAACCATGGTGTCTGGTAAAAAGACCTACTGGATTAATTTTATCGATTTTCCGAACCTATTGAGGCGCGATCCAAACGAATTCCTAAACTACTTTAGAAGCCAGCTCGCGATAAACGCCTCTATTGAAAATGGCAGGGCAATTTTCATGGGACGCCCCGATAAGCATTCGTTTTCAGCTCTTTTGCAACGCTACCTGAAAGAGAGAGTGATATGTCCCGTCTGCAACAGCCCGGACACCCATCTCGAGAAGGAAAAGCAGCTTACGACAATTGTTTGCGAAGCCTGCGGAGCTCGCTCGGCGGCGAAATAGGTCTCCGCCACTAGGATTTTATTCTCACTTCCTCATCGTGGCTCGCATGACAGCCAAGGCATTCGTTCTCATAAACACCGAGCTCGGATCGGAGGTTGACGCGGTCCGCGCGATAAAAAATATTGCAAACGTTACTGAAGCGTTTCTCGTCTACGGCACTTACGACATCATAGTAAAGGTCGAAAGCGATACTCTGGATAAAGTCAAGGATACGATAACGCACAATCTAAGAACACTGTCCAACGTGCGATCCACACTGTCGATGGTCGTAGTTGAAGGATGAAAATTCGAAGGTAAGCCATATCCGAAATGCGGCGCAAGCCTGCTTTCCTAGTTAAAGTAAAGTGGGTTTGAAAGTCTAGATACCCTGGATCTCGGCGGCGGAATCCCAAGCCTGGCACTGGTCCTTCGTCTCGCGGCTGTTCCACTGCACCGCTCCGAGCAGTATTTTCTCCTAGCGAGCTGACCGCCTTCGCTGCTCATGGGCGTTCCGCAGAATTCACAGAATTGCTGCATTGCGACTTGCTGCTGTGATTTCGTCTTTCTTTGGGGCATTTTTTGAGACGTGGGAGGAGAGTTAATGGGCAACCTAGATAGGATTGAAGGTACAAACTCGTTAATTGGATAGTCTAATTTTCTTGAAAATGGCAAAGTAGCAAGGATTCTCTCAAAGTAGGGCCGCCCTCCCGTGAACTTTGGGTGAAATGAATTGTTTATAGTACCATAGGAGATAGGAAGCCCAGATCCACAACACCGTAAGCGTAGCAAAAAGCGCCAGAAAGTCGATGGGAGCGTAAAGGAGATATCCGGCGAGGCCCTTGCTGTAGAATTTGAGGGGAATAAGGTTGACCTCGTTGAATTGGTTTACAACTCTCTGCAAATAGAAGGATTGAAAAGTATCAATGCCAGCCAAAAAAACCGAAATCATGGAGAGCATTACCATGTTATGGTGACTGGTCGCTTCCGAAAACCACTCTCTAACGGGGGCACGCTCTTCGCTTTTTGCAGAAACCACAAGGCTGGAGGCTTCGGAACTCATCCCTCCCGACATTGTCCCTCCATCAGAAGGTTTGGACATAGATCCCTGGTACGGAGCAGCGCTCTACAAGTTATTAAGTTTGATATTGCGAAGACCGATGCATCCTGAAAATGGAGAAAATACCGAGGAGTTCCGCCTTTGCCCTAAGCAGTAGCGGGATCCGATGCTTTTTCCGGAATCCAAACGGATGGTGAGGAAGGCTACTATCGGATTCAGAATAGCCTGCGGGACGACAGCTATTCTCGCGCTTCCGATAGGTACACTGTATATCGCTCATTACAGTTAGAGCACTCGATCGTCTTTTCCTCGTAGGTTCCCGAGCCAGGCTTTTTCAGCGAAGCTCTTACCGAGTCAGTCTGAGCTTGCAGACTGACTTGATTTGGGACGTAACATTCAGGACAAGAAACTTGCAGGTCTTCTTTCATGCCCTCAAGGCGGATCTCTTTCCATTAGATAAGC
>JASHPQ010000256.1 GCA_030037995.1 Nitrososphaerales archaeon
TGACGCCCAAGACCCTTTCAAGGGTCTCAATGACCCTTTTATTAAAGGCGTCCTCGATCTCGTCCAAACCAGCCTCAGCAAAGGTTGCACTAGGTCGCTGGTCCTATTTCACTCGGAGTATTCAAGGGCCTAGAATTGTCTACAATTGTTTGCAAAATCGGGAAAGCCTAAATCTAACCCCAAATCCGAGTCTTTCCAGAAGGCCGATGGGACGTACTAGCATAGCGGTAAATGATGAGGTTGCAAGGCTGTTGTCGAGTCTGGCCGAAAGAGAAGACAAGACTTCTTACGCGATGGCGAATGAATGCATGAGTGCAGCATTAAAGATCTGCGGGGAGGGTGGCCATCCAGATGAGATCTACGGCGCTTGGAAAATGAATCGTATTGGGAAGGACATAGGAGCTTTTCAATGGGTCGGACGTAACCTGATGGAGAGACTTTCGAGAGATTTGGGGCATTTCGATCCGGTAAAATTATCCCAGATCTGGTACGACGCCGGCTTTAACTTTGGGGTGTATTTGCAGATTTGTTTTCCAACTATAGAAGATGTAGTTTCTTTAGTCTCGCAAATGAAGCGGTCGTGGAACATCGGAAGGGTCGAAATTGTGGAGGAACCCAAAACTTTTCCGGAAGAAAGAGGCGCCTCGTATTCACTCAGCATAATCACCTCGTATACTTCAGACGTTCTAACGTTTCTGTCGGAATATTGGAGGGGGTTCCTTACAGCTTACGGACTCGAGGTCGTGGAGAGTAAGACAGTGACTGGCGCACTGAGATTGAAGTTCGTTAGCCGCGGCGATTTGTTGAGAGCTAATCCGAACGTTCTTCTGGAGGGATAAACTTAGCAGAAGAACTTTCTAACATTTAAGAAAAGGACGGGTATAGGGTTCCCATGCAGCCTGCCTCTTCCGGTTAACAAGAGCTCGCCAATCGAACGAGTGAGGATTCCGGAATGTGTGGGATTGAAGCTTCAAGAATCGCATAATTCGATTTGGCATCTTCCGATAGGATTTCGCGAATTACATGATCGAATCGGAAAAAACCATAGTTTCTGAAATACGGAGTTCTTCTGATCTCGGCCGCATTTTCCCAGATGGCTTTTCCTTTTTTGAGCCTTATCTCCAATATTACGTGAAAGAAATTCTGGAAATAGGAGGCGAGGCTTATGCGTCCAGAACTTCCGAGGGAGCTGTTTCTGGCATTTTCATATATGACTGGTACGAAAAGAGCGGGACCATTTTCACGAGATCAGGGGAAGCATTCGATCACTTTTACGAATTAAAACCCTTCAATTTTCTCTTCGCGGAGCTGAAGACCGAACACGAAAGTGAGACTTACGATATTTACACAGTAGCCCTTGATAGTCGTTCCATCATTCACAGTTTCCGGCATGGAATCTCCATCGCGGCCGAGTGTCAGAAAGATGAGCTTGAACAATTCATGATTTCAACGAATCCCTCGATCAACAGGAAGTGGGTGGAGGTGGCGCTCAAGAACGGCGACAAGTGCTTCACTGTCAGGCTGACGAACGAAATCGCGGGTCTAGGATGGATTTCACTTGTGAACGGCATGGGAAGATTACACTCCCTTTATGTAAAACCTCAATTCAGGGGATTAGGCATAGGCGAGGACCTCCTCTTCGCGCGCCTTCTCTGGCTCAAGTCGAAAGGTGCCCATTCCGCATTCTCTGAAATTTCTCGCTATAATTCTGCATCTTCCAAAATTGGATTGAAGGGGGGCATGACAGTGTCCGGACAGATTTTCCAATATTTCGGGAAGGGCTACGCCGGAAAAGGTCGCGAAATCCCTGCAAAAAAAGCTAGGTTCTGGGAGCCCCGCATCTAGGGCAGACCGCGGCAGTGGAGTCCATCATCGCTCCACAGTAAGTGCACTTTACTTTCGCGACCTCCTTGATTACAATCTGCTGTACCGGAGGCTGTTCTTTTGGAATCAGATCTATACCCTCTGGTGGTGGACCCGCCGGAGGAGGCTGAGGAGAATATTTCTCGGAAGCTTGTTCGGAGGGGTGCTCCGGAAGAGGTTTCTTACCTCTTCTTGAAAGCGCATAAACGAGAATGGCAAGGATCACGATGACCAAGATGATTGCTACAATGTAGCCAGCGTACCGCATTAATCCAGAATTGCTAGTGGACGGCGCAACAGCTACGGGAATAGTTGTAAAAGTACTAGGCAGGATCGCGGAAGAAGCGGAAAGAGACGTCAACTGGGATGCGCTGCCCACCGCAGAAAGTGGATAGCTCGCTGCAGTCAAGTACAGGTCGTCGGTGTATCCGAAGCTAGTGCCGTTGCCATTAGGCGAAACATCTTGTTCAGCGTAAGTATAGCCGACTATGTATCCGGTCGAAGGATCAAAATATTCGTTCCAGGTGTATTTGGCATTAAACACCCCGTACGCATCGTTGTCAGGACTTCCTGAATAGCTTCCTTTGCCCGAAGCAAAGATCGTCGTGACATTTTTGCTCTCCGTGGGCAGATAGAAAGTGTAATTTCTGGAGATTACGGTCATCTGAGTATTGAGCAGAGAAAACGTGCCACCGACCGGAAGCAGGTTGTTCATGGCAAACCAGATCGTCGGGTTTACATAGCCCGTCTGGTCGTCGGTTCCGCTAACGTAGAGGAGACTGCTTGATGAGAAAGTGTAGCTTCCTGATTGCGTTCCGCTCGTGGAGTTGCCTTCGCTGTTGCTGTAAGAGTACGAGTAACTGTAGTTGGCGGAAACAGTAGCTCCCGTAACTCCATCCATTCTCTCGCCCCCATTGACGACCGTCTGATCGGAATAGCCAGCATAGCTGCCCGTACCGTTGGCTACGGTCTCTACTTCGTGATAGTTGAAATAGTCTCCGGGCTGCGGTGCAAAAGCAGCTGTGCTGGGAGACCAGTGTATGCTAGTTGCGAGGAGAGTCGCGGAAAGTAAGAGTACAACAACTAGAAAAGGTGGCTTTGATCTCCTCAACCTGCGAAGCCTCCAACCGCGTGTACATGTGCCGGATGCACGCCTCCAATCCCGCTGAAAGTGGCAAAGTATGCTGAATGTGCTACGATTACCGGGCCGTAGAACGGGAAGAAGACGAACGATGGAGAATGCGTGAACTGTACCGGAGTGTTCGCAATCTTTGCAGTAGGGTCAAGTTGCTTTACTAGTTCATTCCGGATCCCGTGAATCATCCTGACTGATAGGGTTACGAGCTCCGGACGCCCCAACCCCGCCGCGACCGGCGCAAGGACAGAATAGGCCTTCTCCATCAGGTACAGAGTCTCGTTAGCTTCGAGGGTGGGTATAGAAGTCAGAATCGCACCTGCCACGAGCGGATACTCCAAATAATTCTTGAGCCCATCTACGATTATGCTCAGCTTCGTCTTCACGTCCTCCGATCCGAAATCAGAGATGGCCAAATACGCCGAAGCCAGTTCCGTGTCCTCTGATGTCTGGTATCCCCAGGAGCTGAAGAGAGATCTGAAGGCCTCGAAGCTACCGGATAGTTGATCCGAAGGGACGTTCATCACGGAAAGGATAGCAGCGGATTCGTAAGAACGAGTCAACCTGGAAAATTGCAGAAACCGGTCAGTGGGATACGTGCCGTCAAATTTCCTCCCCGCCATAATAGTGGCGGCAACGCCCGCGGACAGCTTCTTGGGAACTTTAGCATCACGCCTGATTTCTTGATCCAGATTTACCAGGGTGACAGAGGAGGTCTTAAGATCAGAGTTATCAGACGACAACTGCGTGTTAGTCGCAGGGAAGGATGTCATGACTTCCGCAGCCATCAGCTTGTTATCAATGGTGGATGTGAAATTCTTGAGCAGGGCCAACGCAAGAAGAAACCTCTCGCTGATTTGAGCCTGGTCGCCCTGAAGCTTCGCTAGCCCTATGGACACGCTCCATAGTTGCGCGGGGTCGGCTTTCGGAATTCCTGCTTTGAAGCCGGATACGAAATAGTCACCCCTTTGCGCTATGGCTTGCAATTCACTTGAGGTCTCCCTGCACTCCTCAATGAAATCCGAAAACTGGCTATCGGAGACCCGATAATTGCTCATATTGAGATCGTTTAGCGTGAGTACTCCAAGATCGGTGAGCGACAGATATCCACCGCCATACTGCACTACCCTATCAAGTGCAGATTTCTTCTGGATAAGCTGCGCGATCTGAGCATCTCTTTCAGCAATTTCTGCTTCTTCTTTGGAGACTGTGCTCTTTTCACTTTCCTCCTTTTGAAGCTCCGCTTCCTTCTTGTCCTTCCCCTCAAAATGAAATAAGATGGAATGCGTTTTCCTTTGGTCTCCGTCCAGAGCAGCCGCGTCCCCCTTTTCTTGGTTCATCTCGACCTGTAATTGTTCATTCATCTGAGCCAAGTTTGAAACTTCGGCGGCTGCCTGATCGTACGCTGCTTTCTGCATCATTGAAAGATAGCCGTTAGTGCAGAGAAAATCTACATCCGCTTGTAGAAGTTGCATCGAGACTGACTTGTCAGTTATCTGAGCCAGAAAGGATCTTACATCACTGCACTTCATTTTCGATAGCTGGTCACCGGGATTTTTTGCTTGGTTAAAAGTCTATGATGGGGAATTTCTCAGTCAAACCCCGCTCCCCTAGAATATTCCCTATC
>JASHPQ010000257.1 GCA_030037995.1 Nitrososphaerales archaeon
TTCCTCCCCCTGCCGCCGCCAAAGAAGAGCGAGTTGAATATGATAATCTGCCCCAGAAAGGAGATCGTTCCTGCGATCGCGGCGGCCACGCTAGCGACGAGTACGTCTCTATGGGTCACGTGGCTGATTTCGTGGCCTATGACCGCTTCCAGTTCGGAAGGAGTTAAAACTCGTAGAATCCCGGTGGTAGCGACGACAATCGCCTTGTCGGGGCCCTTGCCCGTCGCAAAGGCGTTCGCTTGCTGCGACTCCACTATTCCCACTCGCGGCATGGGGATGTTAGCTCTGGCTGCCACGTTCCTGACTATGGAATAGAGCTGCGGGTTATCCTGTTCGGTGATCAACTTGGTGTGTGTCGACCACAGTACCAGTTTGTCGCTCCAGGCGTAGGTGGCGATGTTGATCACAGCCGATAATACGAGGGCTAGCACGACCAGGGAGGTAATAGAAGTGGTGTCGAGGCCCAAGAAGGCGCCAATCACCACGGCAAAAGTGAGAAGCAAGAAAGTAAGTACGGTAAATAATAGCACTAATCTGCCGAACATTTTAGTTTCAAACCGGACCAATGGGGCAAAGAGAAATATAACCATGTCTGTAGATGGCGGATTTCCCTCCCCACAGACAGTTTAATTACGCAGCCCCGGCCAAGTTGCGTCTCAATCGTGTCCATGGACAAGTTCTTCGCGTCCGAGTCCTCCTTGATCGAATCCCTTTCGGAATTCATGAGGAAGCTCAACGACGAGGAAAGCGCGCTCGTCGTGGTGGAAGGTGTACGGGACGCAAGGGCTCTTCGCGAAGCTGGATATGACGGAGAGCTGTTCATGCTCTGTCACAAGAATAATGTCTTGACCCTTGAAGAAACGGCAATCGGGTTCAAGAAAATAATCCTCCTCCTTGACAACGACAGGGAGGGCAAAAAGCTCTCGGAGAGAACCAGAAAGATCCTGCGCGGCCGGGTCAATATTGACACCTTCTACCAGAGGGAGCTTTTACCAGCGAGCAAGGGGAAGATCCGGCACGTGGAAGAGCTCGCGCCGTACGCGCAGCGGCTCGCGCACCACGTTTAGCCGTAGCTGATGTACTTTTCTCTCAGAAGATTGCGAAGCTCGGAGCTTAGCCTGTCGTCCAGTTTCTTCTGACTCTCGGAGATCCCGAGAAACTTTTGATTCGTGAAGACAAACGGCCCCTGCGCGTAGCTGGAGCCGGGAACTGGGGCGGTGGGTTCGAGGGAGGCGAGGAGCCTGTCAAGGGATGGCAGAGGTTCATCAGTGTCGTGCTCTTCCTGCTCCTGGAGGACTTTCAGAACAATCTCGGGATCCAGCTTGCGGTAGCCGTAAGATGGAAACATTGCCGGAGCCGTCGGCGGTTTCTTGGCGAGAGGATCTACCTGCGCACCGAGGAGAGTAGGAGTGGGTTTGAAGATGGAGTCGATCTTCAGCTGCCAGTTCTCCTCGGGCCCGGAGACGAGTGCATCGAAAAAGTTGTCCTTGGCGGCGGGACCGATCATGAAATTCCAGCCCTTCGGATTTTTCGTGTATTTTTCCAGCAGATACTTAGAAAGGGCGGTGCCCCTTAGGATCTCCATTTTTACTTTGTAACTTGATGAATTAGGTTTCAATCGATAAGAAGGTTGCGCTCTGCCGTTCCAGAAAAGCCATATAGCCACCGGTAGAATTTGTAATCAAAAGACCGGCGCGAATTCCTATCTCTTTGGCCGCTGTGGTGCAGACTGCAGCAAAAGAAAAAAACTTCCTGCTACGGGCGCAGTTTGGTTAGCATAGGAGGCTGTGGTTCTCTGATTGAATTCAGAGGGCAGACACCTCTCGATCGTGGGTTCAAATCCCACCGGCGGCCCCTTAACCTATGAGTTCAAAGCTCACACCAAATTCTCCTTTTACTAGTCGTATGAGAGGCATCTATGACCTCCACAACACGAGATATCACCTGGCTAATGGTCTTTCCCTCCTTGAGCGATCCAAAAAGCTCAATGCAAAGGACAAAGAGATAATTCGCATTTTATATACCACCTCAAGGCAAAGAGAGTGAGCGACGGCAAGTCGAGGGATTCGTTTTCCGGTAGCTGAAGAATGTCTTTCAACTGTAGAAAGAAGTGACCTACGGTTAAGACGGATATGCTAGCCCCTCCGACTTGAATTAAATGCAATTACTTCTCTTTTTCGATCAAATACTTGGATTATCATGGTTTATCTGACTCGTGTCCAATGACCAGATACTTTCGGCTTTGAGCTATTGAAATAATAGTTCTAGCACCGATATAGGGATCTCATAACTTCAAAGGAGGAGGCGTCTGACCGAAAACGAAGAAGGCATCTGACAACTAAGATTGTATTGTGTTCAAGATCGGGATATCAGAGATACCTTCAAGATCTGGGTCAAGGTAAAAGCTGCTCACACTCTGCTTGTTGTACACATATGGGACGAGCGAGCACAGAAACGGCCCCAGCCAAAAGGTGAGACCAGCACGTACCTGAAAACGAGAAGATAATTACAAGTCGCTTGCTCGGAATAGCCGTAATCATTGTTAGTGTGCCGAGAGCTAGGGGCGACTATCTTAGATATAGACTCATTCAGCTCGTTCTCGATCTTCTGAGTAGGCATAATACAAAGCTCGATTTTGTGCAATGGACTCACGTATTTCTAATCATGCCCATGAACCTTTTCACAATCTCGTCTTCGGAGACACTGATGACGGGCTTTGGTGACAATTTTGAGTCATCGCATTCAACAACTCCAACCGTCGGCAACTGCTTCTGGCTTAAGATATGTTTTAGCTCGTTGAGTTTCGAGGCCTTGGCGACGTTCCGCACT
>JASHPQ010000005.1 GCA_030037995.1 Nitrososphaerales archaeon
AAAGACGACGTTCCTTTTAGTTAGCAGTCTGGCGATTTTCCTATTCGCCTTGCCGTACTTGAGTAGTCCGGTCTTCGCCTTGAGATCTCCGGCGAACGCAAACGTGTTAAGAAATCCTATGGGTGCGGGTTATTCCACCTGCAAACTGGATCTTGCAACAAATGCGATTGACTGTTCTCATGGTTCGGCTACAGCAATTTACGCAACATTTGAAGTCCCGAGAGTGACCTGCAATCCCTCGGAAGGAAGTCAAGTATTTGGCATCTTCTTTGGTCTCATGAACAATATAACTGCCGGACCTTTTGCGGATACAGGAATCGTGGCCTTCTGCTCGGGCAGCGGTCCTGCTGTTTATGAAGCCGTTGTTTTCGGGCCGGATACTAGTTCACCGTTCTCGTTCTTGTACGTAGTCCATCAAGGTGACGGTATATCGGCGAGTGTGTCAAATGTTAAAGGCGAAGTCTATTACTCCATCGCTGACTCGACAGATGGAAGCATTTCGAAAGGTCAAATTTCCAATGGAAGGGCACCTCCCTTAGGTCAAGTCACAGCGATTGCGATCGTGTCGCAAGGTCCCACTTCAAATCCCTACTTGGAGCACTTCACGAATATCAACGTTGGAAGCTGCTGGGTCACTACCAATGGAAAAACAGTTCCGATCGGCGCAACAAACCCCGAGAAACTTGTTCTGACAGACACTACGGGCAAGATACTCGAAGCCGCTCCCTCGGCTATTACAAATCAGGGCGAAGATTTCAGCATAATATGGAAAGGGAACTAGAGTACTCTCATAAGATGCAATAGATCAACTACTCCTGAGTGACCTAGATTGGGATTGGGTGAAGATAGGAATCTGCTGTTCGAATTTGACGAGAAAGCAAAAGGGGCGAACCAGATTTCTAGCCCATCCCTAGTTGACGTCAGCGGGTTTGTGACCGGAAGTTCTTGTCCTGGGCAAGATTAGTAACTGGAATGTCTTGATCGGGAATCATCTTAGGTGTTGGTGGAAATGGCGATCTTATTTCTTTCCGCGATAAGGAAAAGGCGGCGGAAGAATCGGAGCGGAGGCATTTCTGATCAGGCGAAGCGTGCGAGCCACGTACGAATTTACTAGATGGCGCGCACCCAAGGTTGGATAGTGTTCGCCCCTCAGCGTCATGCTATACATTCGTCGCGTCAAGACTACACGACTGAGATTCCAGAGAACGAAGCCGTCCGATTTTTTATTAGTAAATTGCTGCTCAAATCCCACATTTCGCTCATAGACTTTTCTCTCTAACCATATTCTACTAGTAGGACTCTTCCTCCTGCAGGGTAAGGTAGTTCAAAAGCTAGAAAAGTACTTGTGGTTAACGGCGGATCAACCCATTTTGCACGGCGTTTCCAATGACGAGAATTTGTTTTCAACGATCCGTCGATCAGATTTAATCTCAGATCAGGGCGTGCCTCAAGAAGAGTGATTTCAGTGCAGTTGCCGTACAGTTGGCCGCTTGAATGCATGTCCGAATCCCGTACCTAACACAACAACTTGATCGTTAGGAATATCGGCGACATTTTACTGAATTTTTACTAGTAAATTCGTGCGGGGGTCCCACATTAGACGCTTGGGATTATTCTACAGGAGAATTCTACCAGTAGGATACGATGTACGAACTGTATCAATGCCAAAAGTCTAGTCATCGAAGGGAATTCAAAAAAAGAAAGGAGGACGGGAACCACTATCTTAGACGGCGAAGAATTTTGTGCGTTCTTCACCGGTCAGTGGATTGCCCGTAGCATCAAGTCTAAACTTCTTGTGGTCGAGCCAGGAAAGTTTCGGGGATTTAGTTATGAAAATGAGTTCTCCTTCGGCGACGAAAGTTTCTGGGCCTGTCACTTTTCCAGTGCCCTCACCGTGACCAAGTATCAAATCTCCTTCGGGTGTTGTCAAAAATGCTTTTGAATGCCATTGCATCGTGCCGTCATTCTTCATGTGCACGTTATTTGTCTTCGAGTAAGCCGCAGTAAATGCTCCTGTAAACTTGCCAGCTGCATTGTATTCGAATGTTACCCCGAAGTCATTGACTTCTTTAATTGCGGTAGTAGTTAACTTATCGCTCAACTCTCCGAGGAGAGCTCCTTTCTGTAACTGAGCTGCCATCATATTCTCTTTTCACCTCCACCGAAGGTGGAAAAAATAACGGCCGCTAATAAACGATGAATACGATCATCAATCGTGATAAGCTGTCACGATTCAAAAAAAGAAGGAAGGGTTGACTGGAACCTCTATCCTAGAGCGCAAAGAACTTCTTGTGAAGTTCCCCAGTTGCTGAATCGGTTGTCCACTCAACTCTGCACTTCCTATTGTTTAGCCACGAAAGTTTCGGAGATTGAGTCATGAAGATGACCTCGCCTTCGCCCTTGCTCGTGGTCGGGCCAGTCATTCTTCCAGCTCCGTGAAGCGTGCCCACTATTACATCTCCTTCATTCGTTGATTGTAGCATTTTTGCCTCCCCGTCATAAGTACCATCGGTCTTGTAGAATAGCGAGACTGACTCCACATGGCGGCCAGAATATGATGCTCCTGCGACCTCTCCCACGTAATTTACTTCAGCTCTTATGCCAAAGGGTGTGATTTCCTTAATCGTCTCCGTTGTAACCTTCGCACGTACTTCGCAAAGAAGAGCCCCCTTTTCAATCTGAGCTTGCATGATCCTTTCTTTTCACCTCCCACCAAGTTGTGAAAACTCGATCGCCGCTAATAAATGGAGATACGATCACCAATTATGATAATCGCTGACCCAGTTCTCTCAAATTTTTGGGGCATAAGCCCGGATCTTGTGGTTTTGAACAGTTGCTTCACAGTTGCTTACGGCATCACCGCTTGCCTAGCTTATAGAGCTTGGAGCCTACCACCAAGCAAAAGACCGCAATCAGAATCGTTGCGATTACTAAGGATATGGCAGAAAGAGCTGGCACGAACAGGCTGATGCCGTAGACAAAACCCACGATGCTTGCCGATATTCCTACGTAGGCTGTCCCCTTGCTGAAGATTCCCTTCAGCATGACTAGGCTGATGATTAGAAGCCCTATTGAGGGGACCACCATACTGTAGATCGGCGCACTTACTGCGGTTGCAGCGAGGGCGTAGTTCGCTGTCGCCACGTACGAAGCACGCAGCGCATCACTGGTGGCAGCTGCATAGTTCTGGCTAAGAGTGATCAGTGCAACCCATGAAATACAGGTGACGCCCAAGTCCAAGACCACGCCCGCCACCGCGAGCCCAGTGGCTGCAAGCATGGCGTTCTTGTTCACCCCTTTCAGCGCGAGATATAGGGCAAGGAGAACGGGTACGAGCAGGATGTCTGTTAGTATAGCGACCCCATATACACTGTAGGCAAGCGTCGTCTGTCCACTGAGCCATGTCAACACGGCCTCGCCTCCGCTCGGCTGAGTGCCCATTCCCAGGGCTAATACCATGGCTATGAAGTAGAGAACTCCAATTAACAACGCAGAGACGCCTCCCCACCTGTAGATCCCCTTCCAAGATAGGTCCAAGCTCTGCGAAGACGCTGTCTTTCCGGCTTCTGGTTTCTTAACTTCAAATGTTGATGATTGAGTCATATCATAATTCGCTATTGACGTGTTGGTGGAGGTTTGACAGAAATAAACATGCACACGATCATCAAGACTGAAAATTAGGTCAAAGACTTCTTTCATTGATTGACAGAAAACAACTCAGATAACAGCCTAATGAAAACGGTCAGTGCGGAGTAATTGATAAGCAGACTCGCCTCAACTTATTGGTCCTGTGCCTATATTGGTGGCCAGAATTCTGAGTCTGGCTTTACACGAATTTACCATTCAACCCAAAACAGGGTTTGAAAACCATCCCCTTAAGATTAAGTCCAGAACGTTAGTCAAGCCGCTTTCTAGTCAGAACTCTTACGTGCTTTGTATTGGTTCTATCCAAAGCATCCAGAGTGCTTCGATACCTCTCGAAATTCCTTTTGGCAATCTTCTGGAACTCTTTGTGAACTTTCGCCATCCTTTCTTTACTCTACAAGAGCCGTCAGCCTCCCGGCGTGGAAACTTCGAAGCGCATCGAGATGCGAACCGAAAAGACTGTACGGCTCTGAGTCATCTTAACGCAAGACTCGACTTAAAGAGAAAGAACGAGATCGATCGAGAGCCAGCGTGATGAATCCAGTATATCGGGTTCTGTAAGAGTGATAATAAATTAACCATTTCCGGCTTCTTTATACTAGTGATTCCTATGACTACCCTTGAAAAGACAGAATGCAAAATCGAAGGATATGTTTCAACACAACGATGTAATTTACATTGGAGCAGACGTACACGAAAGAGAAACTCAGCTTGCGATCTTTGAACCTGGAGGCACTCTCCTGCAGGAGGAAAGGATAGCTACAAAAGATCTTCAAAGCTTCGTGCAAGCTCTACCGGCAAAGGAGAAACACCTGGCATTGGAATCAGTCGGCTTCATTTATCCTCTGTACGACAAGCTGAAACAGATTCCAAGGTGCGAGATTGCTGTAGCCAATCCGAAGAAGTTGAGACGAGATTCCGGTTCGAAACAGAAAAATGATAGAATAGATGCAAAGCTTCTTGGGGATCAAATCAGGACAAACTACCTCAAGAGATCCTACATGCCCGA
>JASHPQ010000258.1 GCA_030037995.1 Nitrososphaerales archaeon
CCCGGATCCCGACCGGTCCTCCTCCTTTCTTCAATCATGCCGTAGACCATCTTATCGACCTTCGCGACCGCCTCATTGTACTTCTTGTTGCTCGGAAGTTTTTCGAGGAGCCAAGAGAATGGGCTGGAGAGCCGGTTAAAGTACTCAATAATGTCCGTGAGGGATTTGCTCAGGGTTCCCGACTGTTCTTCCACGTCCTCGTTGAAGAGGCACTTTCCAACGACCGCCATCGTGAGCCGGGTCATCTCGGCGTGAATGTCCAAAACCTCTCCGTCCTTCCAACCATCCAAGATCCGGTCGGTGTAGGCCGTCATCACGTTTGCATATACAGCGATCCTGTCGTGGTTGAATGCGGGCTGAACGAGACGACGCTGGCGATGGTGGAACTCCCCCTCGCTCGTCAATAGGCCCTCCCCGAACACTTTCTTTGTGCGCTGGAGGAAATCGCCTTTCACAAAGCTCTTGTGCTGCGTCACCAGAAGCTCCTGGATAAGGTCCGGGTCGCTCACGAGATAGAAGTTAAACAGTGGTGACCGAAGCTCGGCCATTTCCGGGTACTTTTTCGCAACTCGCGTCACTGTGGCAATAATGTTCGTGCTTGGTGCAGTTAACACTCTCGGAGGCTTCTTTCCACGAGCTACAGATTTGTCGATTTGTTTCTTTTCCTGCATCGAAGTCAAAAACTTCCCTTCCCCATCCGCTCAGCTAAGCAAACTTCCTCTGTCAGTTATAAACAAGATCGGCGTGGATTCGCATTCCATCCACATCGCAAAATTTTCTTTGCTTCGCTTCCTCTTTCGCGAATTTCTTCCCACATTTTGAACAAGTAAAGACCGCCCGACGAGATGCCATTTTGGATTTTTTCGGAGAGCTCTTGCGCAGCTCTGCGCGTATGGAAGCAGCTGTCTTTACCTTCAGGCAGGTCTCATAGATCGGTTTCAACTGCGACAGTTTGGAAACAAACATTTGATCGTCTCCCCGATCAAATGTGCTAAAGGCGATCTCAATAACGGGGGTCACTGGATTGTGTGGGAGGTGCTCGTCCTTCATTCTATTCTTTCCCCTCTCCCGAATGCGACCAGATTCCTCGAACATTGCCTCGATTTCCTTCTTGTCGAGCTGGTTAGTCCGCCTTTGAAATGATGTTTCGTAATCTCCCTTTTCTTGACGATTGTGCTCCTTTATCTTTGCGTAAACAACCGTCTGAAAATCATCGTCCAGCTTCTGCATCGATTCGACCAGAGCATCCTTCTCCGGGAGATGGTAATCTTGCAAAATGTTTGCCAGCTTCTCGACGCTGGGAACTGTATTGCACCGCAATCCAATCCGCACGGTCGTTGCTGTAAGTTTCAGGTCGATATGCGGATCAGGCCGGTTTTCGATCTGGTCCTTGGTGTCTTCCCCTGGAAGAGGAAACGCCACCCAGTTCTCATTTGAGACGAGGGCAAAGATTTCTTCATCCGATAATTTCGGCAATAAATCCTGGAGGACAGTCTCTGCGAGCCTGAATAACGGAAAGTAGACTGTTTTAGACGGAACCTGGACCTCCAAATAGAAACCCGTCTTTCTTAGACCCGAGTGTTACAATAAATTTTTAGTTGAAAAGAAATTCCAGCTTTCACAAGAAGTATGAACGTTTTTGCGAGCAGACTTTTTGCTTGAAATCTCTAGATCTGTTTAGTCTTTCTGGAAAATCCGCGATCGTAACCGGCGGGGGGCGGGGAATCGGGCGGACCATGGCGCTTGCCCTTGCGGAGGCCGGAGCTGACGTTACGGTGGCGTCGCGCAATCTGGAAAATTGCGTGGTAGTGGCCGACGAGATTTCGAAGACTACTGGGAGAAACGCATATCCAGGCAAGCTCGATGTAACTGACAAAGAGAGTATTTCTCAACTGGTTAGGTCTGTACAAGATAAATTCGGACGGATAGACATTCTTGTGAACAACAGCGGATCCACGTGGGGCGCTCCGTTCGAAGAAATGCCCCTTGAAAAATGGGAGCAGGTATTACGCACCAACCTGACCGGCACTTTCCTCATGTCGCAGGCCGTCCTCCCCGCGATGAAACAGCGCCACTGGGGCAGAATGATCAACGTCTCTTCGATTGTTGGACTGGTGGCGCCCCCCGATTTCATGAACACCGTGGGTTATACCGCGAGCAAGGGGGGAATTATTTCCCTGACGAGGGAGCTCGCAGCAAAGCTAGCCAAAGATGGAATCATTGTCAATGCCGTAGCTCCGAGCTTTTTTCCCTCGAAGATGACGAGTGCTTTCGTGCAAAAGTTTGGCGACAAGATCAGAGAGGCAAATCCGATGAAGCGAATGGGCGTGGAGGACGACTTGAAGGGAGTTGTGGTTTTTCTAGCGTCTGAGGCCGCCGGCTACATCACCGGTCAAGTACTGGCGGTCGATGGCGGCTATACCGCCATTTGAATTCCATCATACGCGTTCAGGTCATTCCCAGGTAGCCATGGCCTGATTTCAAAGCTCGAACCGAGTCCTTTTTCAGACTCTGTATCGGTCTACGTAAGAGTCGTCGATTTCGATCCCAAGGCCCGGACTGTCCGGGATTTTCACGTACCCATCTTTTGAGATTTCGATCGGCTTTTTCATCATCGGATCCTTTCCCGAATCCACCGAGGGAAGGTCGATTCCGTACTCCACAAAAGAAGCATTTGGCACGGCACCTATAACCTGCAGCGCGGCCGCGAGCGTGATCCCGCCATCAAAGGAATGTGGCACGAACTGTTTTCCGGCAGCGCCCGCGAGCGTGGCTACTTTTTTGAGTTGTAGAATGCCGCCCGACGCACACACGTCCCCTTGGATAATGTCAAAGCAATTCCGCTCGATGAGATCCTTGAAGCGGAAGAAACCGTTCTCGTCCTCCCCGCCAGCGATCTGGATGTCGACCTCCTCGGCGAGCTTTGCAAGCTCGTCGTGGGCGGCGTGAAACAGTGGCTCTTCCAGCCAGTAAACGTTGAGCTTTTCGAGCGCCCTCGCGGTCTCCAGGGCACGCCTGTACGTCCAGAACGGTCCCGATAAGGTGGCTGCCTGATTTGCATCCACCATTATTTTCATGTCATCCTGCACCGCGTCCCTCACGGCCTTGATTGGAGCGATATCCTTCTCTAAATCATTGCTGTGCACTCTGATCTTGATCGCTCTAAATCCCATATCCAGGTACTTCTGCGCGTCGGCCGCGTGTCCCTCTGGCGTCTTCAACATACCCGTACTCGCGTAAGCCATGACCCGATCCTTCGCGCCTCCCAAGAGTTTGTGGATCGGCTGTTTGCAGACCTTTCCGATGGCGTCCCACACGGCGACCTCGACCCCCCAGAGGTCTACTGTATTCATACTGTAGGTAATTCCGGACAAGATCCGGACGAGTCTTTCGGTACTGAAGAGATCGGTACCGAGTACCAAGTCTTTGAAAACGCGCGATTCCCCGACGATTTTGATTTCAGATCCAAAGGAGTTCTGCCAACCGTAGCCCGTAATTCCTTCCTCATCGGTGTGCACTTTGATGAACGTGCCATCCGCAGTTTTCTGCGTTACATTGGGAAACCATGCAGGATGGAACGGAGCGGGAAGCGGCAGACTTACCGGAAAGAACTCGACAGAAGCGATTTTCATTTTTTTCTCTTCTTTTTTTACAGAAATCTTTCCAAGGGCAATTATGATTTCAATTTTTGGGGCAGTCGCGATCGAACGCTACTCGGGCACCCTTACCCACTTTTCAGTGCGGCTCGACTCTGCAATTGCGTCCATGATCAGCATTGCCTTGTAGCCGTCTTCAAACGTCGCACCGATCGGACCGAGTGGTTTGTCTTCTGCTAGGCACTCGATAAAGTGGTGCAGCTCGTTGGTAAACGAGTACTGCCAGGCGAATCCGATTCCCTGATTTGTCCAAAACGTTTTCATGTACGGATGATCTTTACCGACGACCGGGACGCGACGAAATCCCGCGAGGTCCGCGCGATCATCTCTGATGAAAACTTCCAGTTCGTTGAGTCGTTCTAGGTTGAACCGGATCGTTCCCATCGTCCCGTACGCCTCGAAACGCAAATAGTCGACTCTCCCGGAAGTTAACCAGCTCGCCTCAAACACGCCGAGCGCCCCTTCTCGAAACCTCATGCAGGCGATCGTCGTGTCATCCACGTCCACTCTTGCCTTCTCAGACGAACCCTGGGCAACCGGCCTTTCTTTGATGAAGGTCTCAGAAGCTCCAGACACGGAGGCGACCTCTCCCACAAGAAACCTCGCCAGATCAATGGCATGCGTCCCGAGATCCGCCAGCGCTCCATATCCCGCCGTCTCCGATTGATGCATCCACTTGATCGGGTAGCTCGGGTCGTCAAACCCGCCGTTGTAGCCGAGATAAGCACTCTTGAAGTAGTGTATTTTTCCCAGCGTGCCCTCCGTGATCAGCTTCCGCGCAAAAGTAACCGCGGGAAGGAAGCGGTAGTTGAACCCGGTCATGTGTTTCACCCGGGCTCTTTCCGCGGCGTCTAGCATCGTCCTGGCGTCCTTTGCATTTCTCGCGAGGGGCTTTTCACAGACCAGTTGCTTTCCGGCCTCCGCAGCCGCAATAGTCGGCTCTGGATGGAGCGAAGGAGGGGCGCAGTTGTCGAAAATCTCCACTTCCTTATCGCGAACCAATTCCTCCCATTTGGAGTAACTCCTCTCAAAACCGAACCGCTTTGCTTCATGCTCCACACCCTCCTTCGATCTACCCGCAAGCGCGATGAGTTTGGGCGTCAGCTTTGGAGGATAAAAGTACCTTGAAAGGTCTTGCCATCCATACGCGTGAGCCTTTCCTATGGAGTACCCCAGAATCCCGACCCCGATTTCTTTACTCTTCTTGTTGCCGACGCCTGCAGACACGATTTTTTCCCCTCTTTCTCTTCTTTCTTTCGAATCGCCCTAATTATCCAAACAATTTCACAATATAATTCTCTTCAATAATTTTCATCTGAGCGTTCTACCCTCGTGAAAGGCGCGGTATGATTTCCTTCGCGATCTGCCGGTAATTTTCTCTGCTCGCAACAAAATTTGTAAAGAAGATCTGGGTCGCACCGGCTCGTACGAATTTTTCGATCTTGGAGACGCAATCGTCTACGGACCCGAACGCGACGATGCGGTCTATAGCCTTCTCTAGATTATCGTCAGAGATTGCGAGTCTTTCTACCCCCTCGGAGAGAGCTTGGTCGTAGGCGGGGCCGGGAGTGGCAAACTGGTAGTCGAGCTCCTTTGGGAGAGTGCCGCCGAGGTCTTTTTCGTCGATCCCAATCACGGGAATCAGGTACTGACTCAAAATAAGGGTTGTCTTCAGTGATTGTTTGATCTCGACCAACAGCTGCGCTCGGCGCTTTTCGTCGGTGCAGACTATTGTAGGGATGCTCGCGATCATGTCGATTTCCTCAGGGGAGCGGCCGGCTTTTTTGGCAGCATCCCTCACGAGATCCACCTTTTCTCGGAAAGACTCCGGGGTATTCTGGGAGCCGGGATACCACCCTTCTGCCACTTCGCCAGCAAGGCGAAGCATTCCCTTGGAGGAGAAGGCACCGATGTAAACCGGCGGACCGGGTTTCTGCACTGGCGACAGGCTGAGGTGGGCATCGCGCAGGGAGTAAAACTCACCGCTGAAATTCACAGGCTTGCTGTAGGAAGAGCTCCAGAGGAGCTTTGCCACTTTGATCGTCTCTCTTAACCGCTGGATGCGGATCTTCTTTTCCTCCCAAGGGATGCCGTAGGGTTTTGTGTTCATTATTTCGCCGGCGCCGATTCCAAGAACCGCGCGGCCCCGGGTGAGATTGTCGAGCGTAGCCATGATGTTTGCAATCTTGGCAGGGTGCATCCGCTGAATGTCTGTCACGCCGGATCCCAGCCGGATTTTCTGGGTCTTCGCGCCGATGAAAGCCAGTACAGTCCAGGCGTCAGTAATCGATTGAGGCGGCTGAATGTCAACGAGGTGGTCGGGAACCCAGACCATGTCGAAACCGAGCGACTCTGCTTCCGATCCGTCGGCGACGATCTTGTCCACGTTGTCGCCCACGAGCTCGCGGGAGAAGGTCAGCGTTCTCGTTTTGCTCATTCTCGCTTTCTCTCCGGAATTTCCGACTGCCCTAAATTCACTACGCCCATTACACGTCTACCCATTTCTGCGATCTGCTGGATTCCTGGATTGCCTCGACCGCCCGCGCCACCTTCCATCCGTCATAAAAATCCGGTTTCATTTTGGACGAGCTAACCACGGCGTTTAAGACCTCGTAGATCTCGTTGTTCAACGAGTCTTGGAATCCCGCGCCGGAGCCGGTCGCAGGAAACGAAAAAGAGGCACCGTACGGATGTTGCGGCCCCATTATGATCGTCCGGTGGCCCTGCCGGTCCTTCGGATCTCTGGCAGAGTAGAACTGGAGCTCGTTGGGACGCTCGAAGTTGAAGTAGAGCGATCCTTCCGCCCCGTTCACCTCAAAATCCAGAAAGACCTTCCGCCCCACGGAAGACCAGCTCGTCTCTATACGGCCCGGAACGCCGCTCTCGAACCAAACGAGCGCGCACGTGTAGTCGTCCACGTCCACCTTTCCCGATTTGGAGGGATCCTCAACCAGCTCCCTCTCCCTGATGAAAGTGTCCTGCGCAGCGCAGACGGATTTCAGATCTCCGATTAAGAACCTCGCGATGTCAATGACGTGAGAACCGAGATCCGCCACCGCGCCCCCGCCAGCCAGCTTTGACACGTACCTCCAGGTGAAGGGCATCTCTGGGTTGGCGCCCCAGTCCTCCATGAAACTCGTGCGAAACTGGAGGATCTTGCCGAGGGCCCCTTCGTCGATCAACTTCTTCGCCTGCAGCACTGCGGGCAGCCTGCGGTAATTGAATCCCATCGCGTTTACGACGCCGGCTCGCATCGCCGCGTCGTACATCTTCCTTGCGTCTCCAGAGGAGGCCGCCATGGGTTTCTCGCAGAGAATATCCTTCCCGTGCTCCGCAGCATCAATGGCGACCTCGGAGTGCAGAAAGGTAGGAGCGACGATATCCACCAGATCTACATCTTGGGAGGAAGCCAGCGTCCTCCAGTTCGGCGTATGGGACTGGAAGCCCAGCTTGGTAGCTGCCTGGGAGGCGAGCTCTTCGGTAGCGTCGGCTACAACTGAGAAGACCGGCTCGACCGAATCCAATCCGTGCAAAAGCGGAACCGAGCGGTAGCCCACGACGTGCGCTCTCGCAATAGCTCCGCCGCCGACCATGCCGATCCTGACGCGGCGTTTTTCGTTTTCTTCTTCCATTTTTTAAAAGGGCGAAAATTGCGCAACCCGAGTTGCACTTTTAAATCTGTAGACGCAGCTCCAACCTCCAGACGGCAACACAAATCTGAACATCAATCGTCGCCCCATCAGCTTAATTGCAAACCCGTGAGCAAACCTGCAAGTAGTTTGAAAGAACTGAAGATCACGAATGTCAAGACCGCAACGGTCATCGGGAATTACTACTGGACTTTTGCCAGGGTGTACTCGGGGGATCTCTACGGCACGGGCGAAGGGTACACCGCGCCGCAACTGGAAAACATAATCCTCGAACTGGCTCCTCTTATAATCGGGGAAAACGCCCTCGACCTCAATTACGTTTACGACAAGCTGAGGTGGGCTGCGGTCCCGTCGGGAGTTTCGGGGATCACCTATCACGCGATTTCTGCGATCGAGATCGCGATCCTGGATCTGGTAGGTAAGTACCTGAACGTCCCCGTTTACACTCTGCTCGGGGGAAAATTCCGAGAGAAGATCCGCATGTACGTGGACACACATGCGGGAGAATCTCTGCACGCGCGGGACCGCGCGCTGCGGCCGGCTTTTACAAAGTGGATGAAGGAGGCGAAAAAACAAGAACTGTCTGAAGAGATGAGCCCAAACGATCCCATGTTCGGGAGATCGGCTGTTCAGAAATTTTCAGAAGCTTACACTCCGAAAGCGTACTCGGACCGGGCTGTCAAGATGAAGGGCGAAGGGTTCACCGCCGTAAAGTTCGATCTCGACATCCCTACTCCGTACTCTACGAACCTGGGACAGAAATCAGGGTCATTGAATAACCGGGAGATCGGATACCTCGCGGATCTCGTTAGGGCAGTCAGGGAGAGAGTCAGCGACGAGACCGACATCATGTTCGACCTCCACTGGAAGTACGACCTCGGGAGCTCCGTCCGGCTGCTTCGCGCGGTGGAGCCTTTCGGGGTCATGTGGATCGAGGATCCGCTTCCTCCAGAAGATCTGTCCCTCCTCGGCGGGCTGACGAAGCTCACCACGACCCCGATAGCGAGCGGAGAAAACGTCTATACGAGGTACGGTTTCGCCAAGTTGCTCGAGACCGGAATCCCGATAATGACTCCTGATGCGATCAAAGCGGGGGGCCTTACAGAGACGCGAATGGGCGCATTGCTCGCGGCCATGCGGGAAGTCGTGGTTTCCCCGCACAACGTCAGCAGTCCCATCGGCACGGTGGCGCAGGCGCATCTCGCGGCCTCCATTCCCAACTTTGGAGTCCTGGAATTTCATGGCCGGGACGTGCCAATCTGGTACAGGCTGGCAAAGGGGAAAACCGAGATTATCAAGGACGGTTTCATCAGCCTGAAAGACGAGCCGGGCCTCGGCGTCGAGCTCGATGAAGCGATCGCGAAGAACTACGCCCTGGATGACAAATTCAATCTGTGATGGGCGCCGGTATATGCCTTGAGAGTATTCCTGTCTTCAACGCGACAAAGCAAGCTGTCCCGACCAGGAAGAAAATGGTTCCCATCATCACGTACGAATACTGGGCACCGAAAACTCCCCAGACAACGCCTCCTAGTGACGTCGTGACTATTATCCCAACATCCTCGGCGGCCCCGTAGAGTCCCATGGTTCTGCCCCAGTACCCTCTCGGCACGAAAGTGGTTAGCAGCGAAAGCGCGAGCGGAGTAATGGCGGAGTACGTGAGGCCCAAAGCGAGAACTGTGAGATAGACATCGCTAATGTTCCGAGTGAGAATTAGGGCAAAGCAGCAGACCCCGGTGGAAACCAAACAACCCACAATCCAGTTGGCGGGTCGTTTGGAACCCAGCGATCCCACTAGCGGCTGGACGAGCCCAGAAGACAGGCTGTAAATGGCCAGAACTATGCTCGTCTGTATGAGCGTCGCAGAGATCAACGGGTCTCTTTGCAAGATGTTCGGGAAAAGCAGCGTAAAGAAACCGTTAGCGCCAGCAGCGGTAAGCCCGACCAGACCAAGTACGATTATGCCTATCAGGTTGAAACGCCGCCAGGTTGGTGATGTGCTGCTCTGTGAGACGGAGGATAATTGTACCTCGTTAATGGTCGATTCCCGCGTGGCTTTTCTGGAACGGTTACTCCATAAAACCGGCAGACCAGAAGCAAGAGCCACTGCCCCCGTCAGGATAAAGGCTCCGTGTATTCCCAGCAACAAGCCCGACGCGCCCCCGAGCAGGGAGCCGACCGTTGCCCCAATGGCGTAAACGAAGCCGAGCATTCCGAAAGCACCGCCGCGCTCGGAAGATTTGACCAGATGAGCAGTGGATAATCGTGGAAAAACTCCTCCCCCTCCGAGGCCGTTGCCCAGAAGTATCTCGTAGCCCACTACTTGATCCAAGTTCGTCGGCCTGGCAAAGAGCGACATCGCGACGGACGTTAGGACGATCGCGACTAGGGGCGCGATCCCCTTGATGCCGAATCGCTCATAGATAAACCCCCATAAAGCTTCGAAAACGAGGAAACTTGCTCCGTACGCAAGGTAGGCTATGCTTATGCCGATCGCCGACATGTGAACTGATGTAAAGTACTGAGGAAAGAGCGGCAGCGTCATTCCTCTAGCGACCTGGTACAGGAACAGGAAAGAGAGCACCGGGAGTAACTTTCGAAAATCCAGCATCTTCGATAACATGACAGCCTGTCTCCCTCCGGTCTGCGAGTAGACCCGGAAATCGAATCAGATCGTTCGAGATAACAACTTATGGATTAGATATTTTGCTCTTGTTAAGCGAAAGGGAAATTCACAGATTTTGTCAGGATTTTTCGTCTCCAATTTGGGATGGGAGAAGATCCTAGAGATATCCCGGCTACCACCTAACCGTTCTCGACTAAAGTACGATAGCGTCTCCTGGGAATACGAACCAACGAGGTATAGTTGAACCCGCAAAAAAAGAGCGGGTAGCTCAACTAGCCGGTACGACAGTGTTGAGTATCACGGTCGTGGATTCTCCGGTAAACGACGGGTCCATCAGGAAACTCGAGACAGCGCTCTTTGAGTAGACCAGCGAACCCGATGCGAATGCCAGCTTGGGGGAGGCGAGCCAGATGTACGGGACGTCGGCGTAGATTTGCTTGTATGCTGCTGTGCAGAGATTGACCAGTTGAGTCTGGTTGTTTGTAGTGGTCCACGCGTTAACGCAGGCCTGAACTGTAGGGTTACCATAGTTCGCGTAATCACTGCCCAGACCTTGGTCATTGACAAACGCGAGCCATGCATCTGCCGGAGTAGGGGCATTGGGGGCATAACTCGGGTATCCCATCCAGGTAAACTGGGCTTCCTGCTGTGAATAGTTGAGTGATGTTGAGTACGGCCCATATCCCGCCACGTACGGGAATCCCAACTCAGTAGGTGGGATCACGTTGACGCTAACCGGGAGACCAATGGCGCCCAGGTCCGCTTGAATAACTGTGGCTCCGGATAAACACACACCGCAACCAGCAACGATGTCAAAGTCAAGCGGTGCAAGAGTTGCCGTATTTATTCCGGACTGGCTGATTTCCTGCTCAGCTAATGTGAGATTGAACTGGTAGGGCGGCAGGTTACCAAGATCGTAATACTGCGAGAATGCCGAGTATTCAGGGCCCACAAGCGGTGCAGCCTCGCCGAGGAACACACTGTTATCTATATCACTGTAATTGATCGCGTGGACTATGGCTTCTCTCACCAGAGTAATGTTTGTGGGATAACGCAGCGTATTCATTCCCACGCCCTCGATAATCATCGACTGGTTCGGTATCGTGAAAATGCCGTATTTGCTGGGATTCGCCTGTACCAGGGGCCAGTCCTGAGTGTTTATTGTGGCGATCTGCGCCGCGCCTGTCGAGAGATCGGTGTACCTGACAAGGTCGTCCTGCTTCCAGTAAACGAAGATCGTTTTGTAGTGGCCTGGATTCAGGTACGGATCTACTTGGAGTTGCGCGGCAGTCAAACTGTTACCCCAATAATTAGGATTCTGCTGGAATTCTTCGTAACTGTCTACGACGTATTTCGTCATGATGTACGGCCCGGTGCCTGGACTGATGAGAGTGTCGAATGTAGGATTGTAACCAGTCGCAGGAGTCCCGAATCCACCGTTATTCACGATAAACTGGGAATCAACCATTACGCCAGCAAACTGGGCAAAAACGAGGGGTGTGAATGCGAATGGTGCCTTCAGATTTACTACAAGAGTAGATGGGTTAGGGCAGGAGAACGGCCATTTGTTATTCTCCATTATTGAGAGAAACTGTGGGGAAGGCTTGACAATTCCGGTCCCATTCATCATATCTACTATTGAAAGACCGAAATTCACATTTGAGAAGTTGAAGATTGGATAACCGGTCATGAAGTTTGACGCATTCCCTTCGTCCCACCATACACTGTACCACTGGGACCAGACTTGATAGCAATTGAATGGATCGCCGTTCGAAAAAGTGACGTTTCTCAGGTTGAATACGTAATTAGTTCCATTAGGACTGGCGGTCCAGCTTACTGCCAGATCAGGTTCGGCAATCACGGTGCCATTTTGATACAAAATATTGCCGTCGTCGGTCGTCAGAGTTTGATAAACAGACTCTAACCACCAATTAGTTCCGGTTAGGAAAAACGCCGCTGGAAACGGACTTGCTCCGTATCCGTCAAACAAAGCTTCGTCAACTGTTAGCGTACTCGAAGGGGCGACACTGCTCGATACCGATGTGGAAGAGCTAGAGCTCGTTGAAGTGACACTCGTTGTGCTAGTTGTACTAATCGTACTTGTTGGTGGCGCAACAGTCGATGAAACAGAAGTGGGGGTAGAAGTCGTCGTAGTGGTCGACTTTACCGACGACAGCGACAAAGCTGCCGCTCCGGCGATCACGATTATTATGACGACGATAACTGCGATAACTACTCTACTAGTGGCGGCTACGTTGACGGTCTTATTTCTCAATTGCTAGGAGATACCTTTCAAAACGCGCTCTTGTTGGGATTATTTAGGATTTGCTACCAGATGGGAGCGTGATACTTTGGCTAAAAAAGTTCTTTAATTCGCCTACAAAAAAGCGGTATTTTTCGAGAT
>JASHPQ010000259.1 GCA_030037995.1 Nitrososphaerales archaeon
AACGCCCTCTTTGTAGCCGAGAGACTCGCACCCTCTCCAGAGAACTTCATTGTTCCAATTCCTCTGGCTCTCAGCCAGGTTGACTTTAAGGGTGTTCCAAACCTCATCGACATCGCTCTGAAACTGTGGCTCCGTCAATCCATCAATCCCGTAAGTACTTTCCCAATCTTTCAGGATCTCGGGAGGGGGCTTTATCGAAGTCATCCAATTGACGGTTGTACCTCCTCCCGCGCCCCGACCCGAAAGGAGTACGAAAGACAAGTCGTCAGTCGCGGCCGTCCCGTACTCGTCAAAGAGCTTGCTCATCATTGATAGCTCGCCCTGATCAAAGCTCTCGGAAGTTTCGTACCCGCCGGCTTCGAGGACCACGACGTTGAAACCGGCTCTGCTCAGTTCGTACGCAATTACGCTACCTCCCGCTCCCGATCCAACGATGCAGACGTCGCAATTCAGTTTCGAATCTCCGTGGAATTGCATCCCTTCTATTCTGAGGTCATCAGGATGCCTGACTGGAGTTCGCTCCCTCGGCCCCGGATATCCGATTTCTGGCCAGCTTTGGTTTTCTCCTTTATCGTCAATGATTGTGTAAAATAAAAAGCAAGTCAGTCTCTTCACGGCCTGGAAGGCCTTTCGTTTTGAACCAATCCCGCTGTCTCTCCAACCTGCAAGATACCTCGTTCGCTCCTCTAATGTTGGAAGATCTGAAAACGTGAGGGGTCTCCCGGTGAGGATCAGGTTGTAGGATCTGCTATCAAGAATATCAAGCAGTCTTTGAAACTGCTCTCGAAGGGAGGGCTCGAGTCTCGTTTCAATGATTTCTGCTAAAGCTTTGTCGGCTCCTATATCCGTGGCTGATCTTTTGTAAAAGTCGCTTGGCGATAGCGAGGGATCATCGATACTCGGGATTATAGTATCGGACAAAATTCTAAGAGTTCTGAGCTGCTTCTCAGTAAGACGCATACGTCTTTTGAAGCTAAACTGCCTAGCCTAAAAACATGTGAACTACTGCAGAGGAAGATTACCTTCTACAAGAAGTCTGTTTTTTTGGAAATCAATTTATCATTTTATCAATGAACCGAAGCTCAAGGAAACAGCCTGATTGGAATTGAACTTTGAGTTAACCGAAGAACAGGAACTCATTAGAAAGAACGTAAGAAGCTTCTGCAGCACTAGATATCCAAGCAGCTACTGGCGAGATCTCGATAGAAGAAGAGAGTATCCCGAGGATTTCGTCAAAGATCTGACGAAGGAAGGATTTTTGGCGTGTTTAATTCCGACGGAGTATGGGGGTTCAGGACTGGGGATAGTGGAGGCAAGCAGCATACTCGAAGAGATCAACCGCTCCGGCGGAAACAGCGCGGCCTGCCACGCACAGATGTACATTATGGGTACTCTCCTAAGGCACGGAAACGAGGGACAGAAGAGGCACTATCTACCTAAGATCGCGAAAGGTGAGCTTAGACTCCAAAGTTTTGCAATTACGGAGCCCCAAGCTGGAATCGACACGACCAGAATCCAGACGATGGCAGTTCGAGAGCGGGGAATTGACGGCTACGTGATAAACGGTCATAAAGTGTTCACTTCCAGATTGCAGCATTCAGATCTCATGCTGTTGCTCGCCAGAACAACACCGTACGAGAAAGTTGATAGAAAGACGGACGGACTGAGCATTTTTCTAATAGACTTGCGAACGGACGGCGCTAACTCAATTAGGTACAGTCCGATCGATACGATGATCAATCACGAAACGAACGACCTCATCATAGAAAATTTGGAGGTCCCTCTTGAAAATTTGATCGGAAAGGAAGGGGAGGGTTTCAGATACATTCTGGATAGCATCAACGCTGAAAGGATCCTCATCGCCTCCGAGTGCATAGGAGATGCCATGTTTTGCTTGGATAAGGCAGTCGAATACGCAAATTCCAGGACAATCTTTGATCGACCGATAGGTCAAAATCAGGGAGTGCAATTCCCCCTAGCTTCTGTATTTGCAAAAATCCAGGCCGCGGATCTCATGCGGTACAAGGCGGCCACCCTTTTTGATCAGGGTAAACCATGTGGAAATGAAGCCAATCTGGCGAAACTCCTTGCGTCCGAAGCTTCCTTTGAAGCGGCAAGCGTGGCTATGACGACCCTTGGGGGATATGGTATGACTAAGGACGCCGACATTGAAAGGAAGCTAAGAGAATCAAGGCTGTTCATCGTTGCACCCATTCCAAACTACATGATCTTGAGCTTCATTGCTGAACACATCTTGTCCCTGCCAAAGTCCTACTGACTAGCAAGGATTGCTCTTTCGGCAGAAGATAGCTTCTCGCTACCACTCATACAACTGTAGATGCCGCGGGACCGGTAAACTTCTCCAACTGGACATCCAAGAGCGTTGGCTTTCCCTGTCTCACGAGTTGCAAGGCTTGCGGAAGCTCCCTTTCCAATTCTTCCAAGCTATTTATTTTTCTTGAATACACCCCAAAACCCCCGGCGATTGAAGAGAAATCTATCCTAGGTTTATCCAAGTCCAAGAATTCGAAATCTCCCGCGTCTCTGGCCCAATGCTGGGAGGATGTTGCAATTGGATGCCATTCTGCAGCCCAACACGCATTATTCAAAATCATGTAGAGTACACCTATTCCGTAGTGAGCGCACGTCCAGAGCGCGGAGTCGATATTGCCGAAGATCGCATCTCCGTCGCCAGTAGTACAAATTACGGTCTTTACTGAATCGCTGATTTTTCCAACTTTGTAAGAACCCATATCGTTGATGTCAGTGTATTTTCTGTGTGCCAACGCCACACCGTATGCCATTCCTAACGCCACACCGAGATGGCCGCTTGGGTTTCCAAAATACGTGCCCGGCCTGTTCACCTCAACGGTCCTGAGGAGAGCTTCCCAAGAGTGAGCTACTGCATTTACCCAAATTGTTTCCTCTGTAATTTGCTTATTTAGTATGTATCCGATAGCCCAGTGATCCAGTTTTCCGGATTCGTAACTTTGTTTCGCTTTGTGCTTCCAGTCCTGGGACAAGCGATCGTGCTCGTTTTTCAAGCTAGCAATCCTGTCTTGGATCTTCTCTTTTTCGAAACCGCTCAACTTTGAGGTTGCTACATGAATGATTTTCTCGAGGGTAGCATGCGAATCGCAAATCGCCCTAATCTTGGCAGGGACAAGAGAAGCTCCGTAATCGCCTCCCGCGTAAACATCCTGCCTGTGCAAAGGATCGCTTGTAATATCGATAACGTCGACTTCATGTTTGAAAGTCTGCTGGGGCAAGAGTCCGTGTTCGAGCGCGATAACAAGGTCAGTTTGACCTGGAATCTCCGGCTTCAAATAGCGGCTTAGAAATCCCAGATGCAGCCGATCTGAAACGGGATAGTTCATGAAAAATCGCCGCTCCATCACGCCAATCCCAAACAGATAGACAAATTTAATCAGCGATCCCACAGCTTCGGGATGTCTTCCCAATTGAGAACTGACAAGAACAGGATGGTCGTGAATTAGAATTTCATCAATTATTCTATCGATTGTTCCATCATCTGGAACTCGCATTGACGCAATCGGTTCTCCAGTATTGTGTGCCCTCCAGCCCTTTCGAACAGTTTGCGCCATGAGGTCTTGTCTCAGTGTGACATAAACCGGTCCTTGGTGCTCAGAGAGAGCCATGTAGAACGCCTTCTCGATATCGTCGGGCATGGTTTCGAGAGAATTTACCTGCGCCAACCACTTTACCCAGGGAAGTACGATCATTGGTTGATAGATGCTGTAATGAAGCTCGGGTGCTCCTGTTTGAATTGGAACGCCCGGAACGTTAGCCGAAGCAAAGATCAAAGTCGGCGAGGAGTTCATGAAGGCGCCAAAAATGGCGCCAATGGCATTCTGAGTTCCAACCATCCTATCAATGAGTGCCACACCCTCTTTTCCGGATGCCAGGGCATAACCCGTTGCGGCGTTAACGGTCGTAAACTCATGAAGCCCTTGAATCCATTTAGGAGGTTTCTCGACCACCATCGCGTCCTGTATGTCGGGCATTCCGGCCCCAGTCGTTCCAAATACAAAATCGACTGCCTTAAGTTGTAACAGTTTGATAAACCACTGTCCACCTGTCTTCACATCAAGATCTTTATTTTGCGAGTGAGGTGAGTCAGAAGGATCGCCTACGCGATCATCTTCATTGTGGTTTTCCGTTGTTAGATCCATTCTGAGCGGCTTATTGTTGATCGGTATTTAGAATTAGCCAATCAGCATTCGAAAAAGTACATCTGCAGTCGTCCTGTTTTAGCCGGAGAATAATCGAACTTCCTCTCGATCCTTGCAAAATTTTGTCTTCCAAGCAACAGAGAGAATCTCTCGGCTGATTAATCTACATATCCCTTTGCCCTAAAATGTTCAATTTCCCAGAGATGTTCTAGACAATAGGGCCGCTAGAGTAGAAAGGTGAATCGATAACTCATTTCCATTTTTGATTGCGTTTCCGAACCATAAACGAACGCTCGAACTCCATTATTGGCATACCATCTTGCTTGAATCCTCTTGTCTTTACGGTTACGATTCCCATGGAGGGATGGGATTTTGACTCTCTTTTTCCGGTGATCTCTGATTTTGCGTGAATGGTATCTCCCGCGAATGTCGGTCGCGTAACCTTCCAGTTTGTCATCCCCAGCATGATCCCATTCTTGCTGGTGTCGCTGACACTGAGGCCTAGAACAATGGAGAGGACGAGCAGGGAGTTTACCACCAGTCTACCGTCAAAGGGAGGGTTTGAAAAATTCTCCTCCGAATATTCCTTGTTCAAGTGTATCTGATTTGTATTGCACGTAAGGAGGGTGAACCAGATGCTATCCGTTTCCGTTATTGTACGACCGCCCGAGTGATTTAGCATCTCTCCGATACTGAAATCTTCATACGATGGCCCATCATCCCTTCCCAGCTCGTTAACTGCATTTGTCATTGGTTACATGTCGCCAGCGATTAAACAAAGAGGAGAATCTCTTCCGATATTAAAATGGGAATCGTCAGAAGTGGTCCCGAATGATTGTCTGTAAATCTATCTTTTTGCTATAATCGCATTTTTGCCCGGTTTTCAATCAGAAAAATAGAAGAAAAAATACGGTGGGAGCTGAGAAACTAGAACGAAAGCAGCTCCCACCGCAGCTGTAGGTTAAGGGAAGAAGTTTGTTGGAGGAATAGTCTGCCCGGTGTAATCACCGATGACGAAACCGGTGTAGGGGTCGAAGAGTTGATCAAAGCCGTGGCCAGTGACGTTAGTCATTCCGTACTGCCAGACGATCTGCTTTTGCGGATTGATCAAGATCACGCGGCTGTTGAATTGATCTGCGATCATGGTGTCTCCGTTGGAGAGTCTTACGGCGTTCGAGGGATCTGGGCTAGTGTTGCTGTTCGGTGAAGTATTGGTAAAGTACTGGAATACAATTTGCTTTGCCGGAGTTACCACGATCACTCGCGAGTGGCCAGAATCGACTATCAAGGTGTCGCCGTTGGGCAACCTGCTTGCAAAGGCGGCAGTATTGAGGCCCTGACTGTACTCCCATACAATTTGACCGGATCTGGTGATTTCGATGACACGGTTGTTGTTTTCATCTGCGATGAGTATGTGTCCGTTCGGAAGCAGCTCTGCGCTGTTAGGGGAGTTTAGAGCACCAGGGCCCGACTTCGGACCGTATGACCAGACAATCTGCTTTTGCAGGTTGACCTCGATGATCCTGTTGTTGCCCTGGTCTGTAATCAGTATGTCGTGGTTTGGAAGCTGGATTGCAAAGACTGGTGTGTTCAGGAGATCGGGTCCCGACCCCGTCTTGCCCGCCTGGCCGTACTGCCAGACTATGTTCCCTGCTTGATCGACTGCGATGACCCTGTTGTCTACGCAGGCTTTTGTTCCTGGAACACCGGCTGGAATTCCAGTTCCTGATATGAGGGTGATACCGTTCCCCACTCGTTCTGCATCGTTGGATCCTATTACTGAGTTTGGACCCGGATTGCAGAGGTTTGGATTACTAGACCCGAAGCTCCAGACGATGTCCTTGGTTAGAGGATTGACTTCAATCACTCTGTTGTTGAATTGATCTGTGATGAGGACGTTGCCAGGCTGGTTGAACCCCTGAGATGACGATGGCGAAGAGGCTGCCGTTGCACTGACGGTCACTGAAAGAGCCATGAAAGCTGATAACACCAGAAGAGAACCAATCGCAATCATCGTGATTGTTGCGAGCTCGGTTTTTCTAAAATCTCTCTTCTTCGTAGTTGTGTTTCCTAAATGATCCTGACAAGAGGCTGACATTGCGACCGCTACTATCTAGATAGTAGTAATTATGTTTTTTTCAAGAAGCTCCCGGGTCATGCCTTTACTATGACAATAGTAGTATGCCTGAATTTCTTGTCATTCTATTTTGAACTATAGTTTTTACCAAGTTCCAATTCCTGATTTAGGATTAGACGCCAGGGAAATGTCGAAAAATGCTTCGGATCGTGAAAAGAGATATATTCCAGTAGTGAATTCTCCGAAACTTGGGCGACAAGAAACAGATGGTGACTCGAGAACGGAAGGTTCCGCTCACAGGGAGCGAGAAAAAGCCTGTGCCGGGAGCAAGGGATGTGGGGGCGGTCGATCCGAATGAGCGCTTTGAAGTGACAGTCATACTCAGACCTCGCCAGCCGCCAGGGAACTTGAGTACAAAGCGGAGACCTTCGCGGGAACAGTATGCCTCGACTTACGGAGCTTCGCAGCAGGACATTAATCGAGTCGTGGAGTTTGCGCAGCAGCATTCCCTACAAGTCCTCGACACCAGCGCAGCTAGGCGAAGCGTAGTGCTTTCTGGAACCACCTCCCAATTCAGTGAAGCTTTCCAGGTAAAACTCAGGCGATTCGAGCACCCCACCGAACGGAAAATGTTCCGCGGCAGATCGGGGCCTCTCTATGTGCCGGAATCGCTATCTCCAATCATCACAGCGATTCTGGGGATCGACGACCGGCCGCAGGCTTCGCCTCACTTTCGCCTGATCCGACACGGAGCAAAAGTGGTGTCCACGTACACGCCGTCGCAGATCGCAAAGATCTATGATTTTCCGACAGGGCTCAACGGCAGCGGCGAGTGCATCGGCATAATCGAGCTGGGAGGAGGCGAAAACCCTTCAGACCTGACCACATATTTCCAAAGCCTGGGACTGACCGTACCTAAAGTGATCAGTGTGTCCGTAGACGGTGGCACAAACGCTCCGACCGGAAGCCCGGGCGGTCCTGACGGTGAGGTAATGCTCGATATTGAGGTTGCCGGAAGCATAGCGTCGGGTGCGGTAATTGCAGTCTATTTTGCTCCCAACACGGATAGGGGATTCGTGGACGCGGTCACAACTGCCATCAACGACAGCCAAAACAAGCCGTCGGTCGTTTCTATCAGTTGGGGGAGTGCGGAGAGCGCATGGACCTCGCAGGCAATTCAATCTCTGAACCAAGCACTCCAAGATGCCTCAACCCTTGGAGTCACGGTTTGCTGCGCAGCGGGGGACGGTGGGTCTTCCGATGGGGTGTCGGACGGCCTGGCGCACGTAGACTTTCCAGCTTCTTCTCCGTACTCGCTGGGATGTGGTGGAACGCGGATCGTTTCTTCTTCGCCCTTGAGTGAGACGGTGTGGAATGACATTGCTGAAGGCGACGGGGCAACCGGTGGTGGAGTAAGCGATGTCTTTCCGCTTCCCGTTTGGCAGGATTCTTCCAATGTTCCTCCATCTGCGAATCCTGGCGGGCACGTGGGCCGGGGAGTGCCTGACGTTTCGGCAGACGCGGATCCTGCGACCGGGTACTCCATCAGAGTTGACGGGACTAATACCACTGTGG
>JASHPQ010000260.1 GCA_030037995.1 Nitrososphaerales archaeon
GTGTCCTTTGAACGTAAGTGAGGAGGCCGATTGCGAGAGACGTGAGCAGTGCACCCAAGCTCACGGAGAGCGAGTTGACGAAATAACCAGTAAGGAACGGTAACACGCCCCAGGATATCGAAAAGACAATCGTGTTGTGAAATCTCTTGTTGAAGGTCTCCAAGTTGTACGCGAGCGCAAAAAAAACTTCAACGAGGATGATCGGCAGCAGCAAGACGGAGAGAGTAATGACATAGTACGCGCCGATCGCGGTCGCAACCGTCAGGGAGGACAAGCCGATCAGGTACAGTTTCTGCCTAGACAGTTTGGTCTTCAGCGGATTTCCCATGGTCTCGTCCAGCGCGTGAGCGCCGATTCCTAGGCCCAAGAAAAACGCGATAATCACTGCGAGCGATCGATCCATATTGATGACCGGCGCGAGTGCAATCCCGATGACCACGTACGACAGGTGCCAAAGCGTGTACGGCGGATGGAGCAGGTTCACCAGATCCGTGAGGACGCCCCGTCCTCCGAGAGTGTACCACGCCGGTCTTTGGACGGTCATGATCCTTTGTACCCGGACACCAGTGCCGTCACGCCGTGCGTCATTCGCTTGACTTCAACATTCTCCAGTCCAGCTTCTTCCATGATACGTGACAGCTCCTCGGGAGTTTTAGAGCGCTGTATGGATCCAGCCAGATAAGCGAAGATCCCGTTCCAGTGTCTGGAGATGACGAGTCCGAATGCCGGCAAGACCCTGAAGGTGTAAAAATTATAAAAGGGAGCAAAAATACTTCCGCGGGGCCTCGTAAAATCCATCGAAATTACCGGACTGCCTTCCTTCACGCACCTCCGCATTTCTCGGAAGGTTCCCGCGACGCTAGAGACGTTTCTAGTGGCAAGGCTGATCGTAGCGCAATCAAACGCGCCGGATCTGAGTGGAAGATTTTCAGCTCGCGCTTGGATCAGATTTACGTCCAGATCGCCCCGCGTCCTGCCCTTTAGTGCAAGAGCCCTTTGCAGCATCTCTCTCGTGATGTCGATTCCCACAACCGTGTTATTGGGGCGGGAGGCGAACTGAAACGATACCAGTCCCGTGCCGCAGGCGATGTCCAGGACTTTGCCACCCCGTCTGGGTACGCGTGCCTTTTCGATGATCGAGTTTCTCCAATAATTGTCACGTCCCATGCTCAAAATCTTGAGAAGAAAATCGTACTCCTGCGGGCCCTCTGAAAAGAGGTACATCACGAACTTTGCTTTTCGATCGGAGGAACTGATTTCCCTCTGCAGCTCCAGGTACTTTTTCGGAGTGTGCTTCACGTTCTTGGCAGCCGTTGTGGCAACCTGCAATTTCGTTTGCTTTTAGGAGAGAGAACCGGGGCTAAATTTATGTTTGACCCAAGAATCATCCCTCCTCTGTCTTCCGGGAGTCTAGGGGTACCGCAAGTTCTAGAGATTTGCTTGATATTGCCTGTTTTTACACTGAATCTCCCGTTTCAGCGTTCGTTCGTCCTTCCAGGGTTTTCTCATCAAATGCATTAAAATTAGAGTACAGGATATGCAGTTGACGTTTCAGTCCATATCTGGTTTTTCTGAAAAGACAATAGTCAATTATTGTATAAGACATATTTTTATATTATATATTCTTATATAATGAGAAGTGCACAACTACCCGTAGGGAGCCACAATGACTTCAACCCACGTGCCAAACATGAACACCGTATTGATGGTAGAAAAGACACTGAAAGAGCATCGCGAACCAATGCACAAAATGCAGCTGTGGAAAGCATTACCCAAGTCTACCGAATATCCCACTTTCACTTATATCCTAGGTTATCTGGAAAGCCATAATTTGATTACATTTGACAATAAAGGCAGGATAGTATGGATAGCAGCTGACAATTCCAAGCTGCGAGAGATGCTGAAGACTGGCGTGAGACTAGTCGATTAGTCGTAGCCAAACCTTCTTTCATACTCTTTGTGACTCGGGAAGAATTCGATCACTCTTACGACGATCACGTTAGAATTCGGATCGCCAATGAGGGTGTATGTTAAACGAGCTTGTTTGTTCACCCAAATACGAAATAGGTTGTTCAGATCCCAATAGGCCTGCTGATCTGGCCAACGATTGCGTTCTATCCGATCGCCAGCTGAAGGATTTCCTTCTAAGGTTTCAAATATGGAAGAGAGCTGTTGTTTCAAGACCTGATCATGAAGTGAGCGAACCCAATCTCGGAACTCATTTGTTCCCTCAACTCTTCCTCTTTTTCTAGAGGAACTCAAATGTTCTCTTCACCGATGATCTGTACAAAAAGAAGACTCTGGATCATTAATAGCCATAGAGAATCTTCCCATTCGAGTCAGGTTACGCCACCGAGACTATCTCCTTTCCTTTTAAACAAAATGAAACTTCTTCACGCACATATTTTTATTTGTCAAATCATACTGAAATACCCGGATCGTAGAAGATGCTCTCTGCAGACGGCGAGCGACGGCTTGCTGCCATCATGTTTACGGACATCGTAGGCTACACGTCTCTCACGGAAAGGGATGAGACTCTAGCCCTCAGGCTGCTCGACGAGCATCGACAAATCATTCGTTCCATCTTACAAAAACACAGGGGAAAAGAGATCAAAACTATAGGAGATTCTTTTCTTGTAGAGTTTGCAAGTGCAGTCGATGCCGTCGAGTGTGCTACAAGCATCCAAAAATCCGTGGGGGAAATCGGCCACACGCATGATGGAGAAGGGAGCTTACTGCTACGCATTGGCATCCACCTCGGGGATGTCTTCCATTCTGAAAACGATGTTTACGGTGATGCAGTCAACGTAGCTTCACGGCTGGAACCAATGGCTGACCCCGGCGGGATTTGCATATCGCGACAAGTGTATGAGAGCGTGAGGAGCAAGCTGAGAGAGTACAGGTTCGTAAGTCAGGGTTTGAAGCAGATCAAAAATGTGGAAGACCCAATCGAGGTCTTCAAGGTCAGCATACCCTTGGAAGTTGCTGTTGCCTCTTCCACTTCAGCTTCCTTATTGACAGCTGACGGTAGTAGCAATCTACAATCGTTACCAAGAAATCGGATAGCCGTTCTCCCCTTTTTGAACATCAGTCCTGATCCTTCAGACGAATTTTTTGCGGACGGCTTGACGGAAGAGATGATTTCGCGCCTTTCTGACGTTAAGAGCCTACGGGTGATCGCAAGAACATCCGTAATGAACTATAAGAAAATGGGAAAAAAAGTGTCAGATATCGGCAAAGAGCTCGGGGTAGGGACGGTAATTGAAGGGAGTGTTAGAAAAGTGGGTAATCGAATCCGAGTCATGGTTCAAGTTGTAAACACGGGAAATGATGAACACATCTGGTCATCAACCTATGACCGGAATCTGGACGATATTTTTGCAATCCAGGAAGATATTGCCCAAAGAGTGGCTGACTCCCTTCCATCGCGACTCGAAGCAATCGAAGAAAAAAGGCAATCTACAGCTTTCTTTTCCCCTGCTGAGAAGTATTCCAAGGATATCACCGCCTACGTGGATTTTCTTCAAGCGAGAAAGTTGGGGGAGGGAGCTCATGACGAAGACAGCCTTCGGGAGTGTCTTCGCCTGATTGATCAAGCAATCGAAAGAGACCCCTCCTTCGCGAGGGCCTATGCATTTAGAGCATATTGCTTTTTGCACATGTCTGGCGTAGGAATCATGCGGTTTGACGAAGCAACAAAGAGGGCAGAGGCCGATGGCAGAAGGTCAATTGAGCTCGATCCAACTTTGTCCGATGGTTACGTTGCGCTCGGCTTCGCACGATGGCAGATGGATGATTTTGCTTCAGCGAAAGAAAATGCAAAGAAAGCAATCGAACTGAACCCGAGCCATGCTGATGCATACGGGATGCTGGCTAGTCTGGAATCCGTTCACGGAAAAATCAAGCAGATGGTCGAACTGCTCGAGACGGGGTACAGGCTCGACCCTTTGGATGAGAGGATCATCTCGATTCTTGCCGGAGGATATTTTGGACTTGGTAGAGATCAAGAGGCTATTGAGCTTCTAAAAGGAATCGAGCGTCTCTTTCCGGTGATAACCTACGAGTGGATGATTAGCTACTATATTTCAAAGAAAGATGTGGATAGCGCATCTAAGGAGCTTGAAAGTCTAAAAAAAGCAGCCGGCGAAAACTCGCTCTTTTTCCTTGCATCTCAGGGAGAACTATGCGCGCTGAAGGGAGAGAAATCCAAGGCCATGGAAATCATCGCTATTCTCGAAAAGCGGGCAGATTTTGAAAAGACAGTTGTGGTCTCGCGTATAGGCTACATCTACCATGCCATGGGGGACATGGACAAATTCTTTGAATACATGGAACGCGCGAACGAGATCCACGCACTCCAGACAGAGATTGTCTATCTTCCAGAGTTCGCGAAAGCTAGGGCAGATCCAAGGTTCCGAGCACTGTTTAGAAAGATAGGGATCGAGCTGCCAAGCGAACTGGTTGCCTGAAAGTGCGGATGATCGCATGACAGGCACCCTTTTCCTTTAATAGCCCTCTTGTTTTTGACGGTGAAAGACCTCCATGTCCGAACTCGAGACTTTCTTTCGCCGCTGTCCAAACTGTGGAAAAAGATTTGAAATTAGACTCGTCGGAAAAAAACTCGTTGATGCGCAGACCATCAAAGAGACTCGACCAGTGACCTCGGATTATTTTGGAGGGTACGGCGGATCATTTCTGGAGCTTGGGGAAACTGAGCCCACGATAATTGCCGTTGAAGAGTTTCAGTATGCCTACAAGTGCAAACACTGTGGACATCAGTGGGTAGAAATTAAAGAGCAGGACTTCAAGGAAGCGTAGCGCCCATAACTGTCAGACGCTTTGGATAGCTTCGATCAGCCGTTGCTTCGAGATCGGCTTTGACAGAACGAAGCTGAGAAGACCCTTGTAGCTAGTAGGCAGCACATCGTAAGCTGTTATCATAATAATCTTGATATCTGGATTGATTTCTTTGATCTTCTTTGATGCTTCGAGGCCGTCCATCCTCGGCATCTTCTGATCCATCAAGATCACATCGGGCCTGTCTTTTGGATCAGAACTTATTGCATTGACAGCTTCCACGCCATCATGAGCAATACGGTTTACCGTAAAGCCGGCTGCCCGGAGAATGAGCGAATAAAGATCGGCGATTTTCTTTTCGTCGTCCACCACCATTATTTTGAGATCGACTCCTCTGACGGTCTGAGGATCCAGCTTGATAGTTCCATTTACACTCCGTAGCTTTGGAGGTTTTTTTGGCTCTGGCGAGCTCGAAGGGGTACATACCCCTTCTTCGTGCGCTGGAGCTTCCGATAGAAGCTTCTGTCGCAGAGAAGCCATGGTTACTCTCCTCTCATCATCGGTGTTGTAATACTCCCACGAGAGCTCTTGAAGAAGTCTTCGTTTTTTCATTTATCTATTTTACCCAGGTCTGAAGAGAAGATAGGAAGCCAGACCGTGACCACCGTGCCGGTGCCCTCGGTGCGATTCTCCACCGCTACCTTTCCTCGATATCTGTTTACTACAAGCGCATGGACGATCGACATGCCCAGTCCGCCTCCTCTTGCCCCGGCAACGAATCTGTCGAAAATCCTGTTCTTTATTTCATCCGCTATGCCGATCCCGCTGTCTGAAATCGTGATCTTGACGTACGGGGCCTGGACCTCCACATTCATCTGTATCTCGACCAGGCTTGAATCAGTGTATTTCGCGGAATTTGTGAATATATTAGTGAACACTTCCTCCAGCAAATCATCCGCCGTTACGAGGAGCCTTTCCTTCTTTGCAATGTGAGTCTCCTCCCTGATCATTTTTTCGGGAAACGCCTGCCTGACGAGCGCCATCGATCGTTGCATCGACTGCATCACGTCAATGACGCCCAGCTCTGGATTCTCTTCCGAGAGAATTTTGCCGAGCTTCATCCCAGTGTCGGCCAGAGTGGACGCGCCATCAATCGCATCGAGTAGATCTTGGATAAGTCTGGTGCCCTCCAGATCGCCGGAGGCTTTCAAGCGCTCAAGGACCAGTTCACCGCTCAACTTGGAAATTTGGTTGTAGTTTCGAATGTCGTGCGTCAGTATGTCTTGGAGAAGCTGGGCCTGCTTTCTGCTCCTTTCTTCCATTTCTCGGAGTTCGGTTTCTTTCCACAGGGCGTCAAACACTGACGCAATTCCAACTATCGTGTGCCGGTTGGTGGTGTAAATGTTGGACAAGACGGCGTTCTCTGTGGAATTTGCTTCGGCGTCCGCATACTGGGTGATAAACATATTTCTCATGTCGTATATGGTAATGCTCACTCTCATGGGCTCGATTTTTCGCCATTCCGCTCCTGGCAGGATTTTCAAAGCAAAGCTGTCCACCTCGGGGGTAAGAACTCTTATTCGAAAGTGTCTTTCTTTTTGAAGTTCCGAAAGTCGTTCGAAAAATTGGCTGTTTCTCGTAACAGTCTTGGGAGAGGCGAGGATCAGCAATGCGGATTCGTGGCATCGCTCGGTCATTTCTTTCCCTATGCGAAATACTTCGTTCATGTCCGAGATTAGGCGCGTCTCCTCGGTCGTTTCGCCGGACTCTAGCTGACGGATCCTGACTTCCGCTGGAACGGACATCCGCCACATCATTTGAAAAATCTGGTTAGCCTGCGCGATCACGTCAGCTCGAGAACTCCAAATTACTTCCTTCGGAACGGTCGCCCCAGAAGCTTTCTGCTCTTCCAACACCACAGGTTCTATAGTCATGTACTCATCTTTCGAGACGGCGAAGCTGATCTTATTCTTGTCAAGGTGCCTGACTTCCACGCCGATCGCCATCAGCGACTTGTAATATTCCAAGTTCTCCGTTTGCAGATCGATGATGAGCTGGTATTTGAGACTGGGGTTTAAAGTGAAGAGCACTTTTGAAAAATCGAGCGAGGCCTTTTGATCTGCGGGAAGATTGCGATCCATCGAAGCTCGTAAATAGGAAGTGGCTGCGCGCTGTATGAAAGCGATTGCAAGAGGTATGATTTCGGCCCCGGCGACGACCTTGGTCTCCTCAGTCGCCGAGGCAGCGATCGGAGACGAGGTAGAAGAAGCATCCGCACGCGAACCAGATAAGCCTCCGCCCTCGTCTTGGCGATTGAACGTCGAAGACAAAAATTGGTTTCGCATGTTTGTTTTGGATTTTATATACACATTAGAAAGATTCTTACAGAACAGGGCTCTGTCTAATCTTCCGTTCCTATCTATTTTGGTTCATGTTGCCGTGCCCCTGCAGCCGAGTAACTGGCGAAGGGTCGAGAGCTAAGAAAGATACAAAAATGGGAAATAGAGAGTTGTAGACTCTTCTACGATTCTATCTGGCGGCGTTGCGACTCTGGAGTGTTCGGCGTCGCTTCCTCCTCAGTCAAAGGATAGGGTTTAGGGTCTCCCTTCTCTTTCATGGAGCGATCTAGCTTGTCGGGCGTGGGAGCTTTGGTGGGCTCCTCCTTTCGATTCATGTGCTTGTTCTCTGGCTTTTTGCTGCCGCTCATGGTGTACACTCCTGCCCATTTCTCAGAGAGCGTACTCAGAAAACATTCCGCAAATCGCGCAAATCCCTTCGTGGTGACGCGTCACGGGTGTGATGTGAGGATAGCGCGGATGTCTTTTGCAATTTAGGCAAGGGGCATAGACTTTGTTTTGAGAGCGGTCGGATTGTTTTTCTCGCGATTCCCCAATTAACTTGTCTCCGACAAGTTCTTGTTTGCCCATGATTTTTTCCAAAAAAGTCGGTATCTATTTCAAGTAATTGTGGAAATCGACAAGAAGAATGTTCTATATTAATTGCGAGCACGTTTGCAAGCGCCCCGTTAGAGCAATTCTGGGGAGGAGGAGTCAAGATTTCTTTACAACTCCGTGAAAGATTAATTTGCGTTTGAGAAGCGGAAGAAAATTTTCCCTCTCCAAATTATCGCAAGGCTCTTTTCAAATCGTCCGAGAAACCCCCTCGCAGAGTGATTAGGCATTTGTGGGAAGCCATATCAAAAGCGCAAAGGAATGATCCGCACGGGCAGTAGAAGGCGGCCAATTCTTTTAGGCAGTTTTTGCAGCTTATCGTATGGCCGATGATCCTCAATTGTTGAGAGGGCTTTGCCTCAAAGTCCTGTTGCGAGTCATCAAATTCTTCCTCGAGTTTAGTTTTCTTGTGAATTGGGCGCATTTCTCTATGCATCTAAAGTGATAGAATAGCTCGGGGATATTTGAGACAAAAGTAACCTAGGCTTAGAAATGTTCTCCGTCTGAAAGTTTGGGTATAATTTTCGCTTAAACCAGATGGCAAGAGATTAAAAATAGAATGCCACTTTTTGCTTCCGGCCACCGAAAAAATTCGAGTAATCATCCTAATCTTCCCGGGCCACATCGACTTTCATTGCAAACTCGATCTTCGTTTCTTCTTTATCGGGAAAAACATCGAAGTGATATTCCTCAACGTCCAAGCTGTAGTTTCCGTAAGGCGTGAGTATCCGCTCGGGTAATGCCCCCATCGGATTGCGCAGGTAATTCTGACGAATCTTCCTTTGCGATGAATATCCACCGAATCCTTTTGATCTTTCGCAGACCACCCTGGAATCATTGCTCCTAATCTGCCAGACGAAACGTGTCGAAAAGAAGTAGCTTATGGGAAAGGAGACTATTGCCCCAACTATAATGCCCAAAACCGGAGGAAAGGCCAACTCCTCGAGCATCAGCATCTCCACGGCGACCATTCCAAGGTTCCCCGCAAGGAAGATCAATTGAAATTTGCCAAGCCTTTCGAGGATCGACGCGATGCTGTAGCTTTTACGGGTCTCGCCTTGGAAGATCAGAGACTCACTCACGAAAAAAGCAACCGTCACACCAAGCACGAAGGCAATGATATTGAGGGCCAGAAAAAACGGCGAATAAAATGCTGCCGGTGGGGTGCTCTGCCTCCCGTACAGCAGGTAGGTTCCCGTTGTGAGTATGATTTCGGTGTCTAGAAATCCTATGCCGCTACCCGCCGCGAGTTTCGCGGCGCGAAGGCAAGAAGGGTACCGCTCGATCAACCGGCGACGAGCTCCGCCTTGAACTCCATCGGTCCCCGGTTCTTCTTCGAGAAGAGAACGAGCCAAGCTGATTCAACTCTCAAAAAATAGAGGGCTGTACGAACTTGTCATCCTAGACGGTCGGCGAGATTTCAATGGTTCATGTCAATGCAGAAGACTGAGGATCCTCTAGGACTCCATTCCCTGAACAGTCGCCCTAAATTCGATATCTATTACCAGTCCGTTATCCTTCTTTTCGATTGAGAACTTGTAATTCTCTACTGTCGCGTTAACGTTCTTCAAGTACTCTTGGATCTGAGTCCCATACGTCGAGAGTTGCGTCTTGATGCTATCGATAGACTGCCCGATGTTCACACTAGTTTTGGACATTTGTCATCCACAACCTGTAACGTGGAGATAACATGCTAAAAAGAAGGTAGAAGGATTATTCTAGAAAACTTCGCAAAAAATCATACTGTAGAAGGCCCTAAATTTCCATAGAAGTCACAACAACCACCTCAATGAAGTGACGAGAAATAGAAGATTCTTTCATTAATCTTTTATTTTATTTGTGGAAAACACGTTGAGCTATGAAATACAGAAGTAGCACAGAAATCATCGATTCGATGCTCCGATCTATTAGATCCGGGGCTACGAAGACACACATCATGTACCGAGCGTACATGTCTTATTCACAGCTGAAGGAGTATCTCAAGCTGCTAGAGGAAAGGCAGCTGATAAAGTACGAACTCGGATCTCAGTTGTACGTCTTGACTGAGAAGGGCCTGAAGTTCATGAACGCTTACGACAAGATCAACGAACTAGTCCCGAGCCTCAACGAGGGAAAGTCTCTTGTTGAAAGCACGGTAAACGAAATCCCCATCGTCAAAAAACAAGAAATCTTCGAGTACTAACCCTCAAACAGAAAGACGGTGGGGGTTCATCCCCCCCAAGAAAGACCGTAGGAATATTGCAGATGATTGTGTGGTGATTGTTTTGAAAGATGATCCGCGGTTCTTCTAGCTCCCAGCAGCAGCCTTGGGAAGCCAGACCTCCACAGATGTTCCTTTCGTGTAATCTCCTTCAAGTCTATCTCTAACTTTGATTTTGCCTCCGTAGCGCTCGACTACGAGCGCGTGAACTATGGACATCCCGAGACCGTTGCCTCTCGCACTTCCTGAGTACCTCTCAAATACGCGATATTTTGCTTCGTCCGGAATCCCCCTCCCCTGATCGCTCACTCGGATGAGCCAAAACTCACCGGCATCCTCCACGGTTGTTGCGAGGTTCACTTCATCCGAATCCGTGTACCTTACCGAGTTGGAGTACAAATTCGTAAAGATCTCATCTAGGAAATCGTCCGCAGATACCTGGATCAGACCACCGGGCGAAGATAATTCATTTCTGATTTTCTTTGAGGGATTGGCCTTCGCAATGAGAGAGAATGAGCTACCAATCGAATCAGGTATACTCTTGGACGAGAGTTTCATTCCTTTATCAGTCAATATCTTTCCAAGTTTACGCACCCTTTCAAGCAGACTGGTCGAACCATCAACAGCGGACATCATAGTCCTCAGCCCAGTTTTCAGCTCGCCGCCGTCTTCGGATGATGGCAGGTCTCCCAAGAGTTCTATGTGCAGCTTTATGATTTGATTATAGTTTACGATATCGTGCGCTATAATGTCCTGGAGAAGCTTTGCTTGGCGCATTGCCTTCTCCTCCCTTGCTAGTGAGCTTGCCAGCTCCTGTCGCGCCAACATCTCTGATTCTCTCAGCTCACTCTCATGCCACAACTTCTCGAAAAAAGTCTGATATGAAGAAACCGTTGGTTTGCTGTTGGAATACGTAGCAAAGCCAATCGCTTTCTCAAATTGCAGCTTTGAATTATCCTTGAGCTCCATTATCAATGATTTGGATCCGTCGACTATGACGAAGGTAATTTTCGCCCCGCTGGATCCGACGTCAATTTCCCGGACCATTACTGAGTATGATGAGTCCTCCTCATTTTTCCGAATCGGCGGTTCAGAACTGAGCTTCCATCCGCGCACAGATATTTTATTTTTGATATAATCGTCGACTGGGGTGAGCAAGCGGACATGGACTCGTCTCTCCCTTGCACTCCTGTCCAGGGCATCATTTACACCGATTATCTCTTCTCTCTGGAACGAGGCTTGAGTCGGAAACACGATCGAGATTTCCTTTTCGGCGGACTCTACAAGCTCGAGAAACTTCGACCTTATTTTGACGTGATCTGAGATGATGTCGATCCGCGGCGTTATCGCTACTTTGTTGGGATCGATCGATACACTGGCATTCGGATCGGAATCGTCCATTTGCAAGCCCACCTCATCATTGGTCATTTATTATACCAAATCGTATTTGATTAGTTTGAGTATCGGGATTGTCCCAAGATTCCTAAATTTCTAACTGTATTAAAATTCTGATGGAAGAAGGTTCGGGTCTTTAGCTGAATTTTTCAAAATGTTTTGCTCTGTGGTGGAAAAGTGTCACAAACATGGTAGTCGCGGTGCTCTTTTCTTCTCTGTTTTCCTCGAATGGCGACTTCCTTCGAGGGATTAGGACTTCCGAAAAGAGGATTGTTAAGTAATGATTATCTATAACCGTTAAAATTTCCGGTTTCCTTATAACAAGTAGCTAAGAATTCGAGGAGTGGGAAAAACGAGACTTGGCCAAGAAGGAGCCTTTGATTGGAGGAAAGGGAAAACAGGTATGGACCGGGCGTCCCTCGGTATCCGTCTTCTACGTACTTTACGGAATAATTTCGTTGGTTGTTATTGTCGTACTTGTGGGACTCGAGTTCCTTGCTGGCGACACAGGTGTCGGGAAGGTAATTTTTCCGAAAAGCATAGTCTTGAGCGCGCTGAGAATCCCATATCCCGTCGAAGTGGGTACTGCGATACTAGTCATCATTGTCTATTTAGCTAAAGTGGGTCAGCTTGCTTTGCTTAGAGCGCGCCACAAATATGAACTGCGTGAGGATGGTCTGTACGTCGATTCGGGCATCTTAAATCTCCAGAATACATTCGTCGCTCCCATGGCGTTTTCGGATGCGCGGCTAGAAATGCCGGTTTCTCTCCGTCTGCTCAGAAGGGGAAATATTATCGTCGACTCAAACGACAACAGACACTTCAGGCTACTCCTGATAGAGAATCCGATGACAGTCCAAGATTTGATCAGACGGACGCTCGGACATCCGGTCGTGCGCGTAGAATCCCCGGGGCCTCCCTAATCCGTTTCATTTCGAGGTCTCTGCGCTAGTGGTGCTCTTCGCCGGTTCCTGAATGCTCAGGCCTAGGAACCAGAACACGAAAATCGCAACCGCCGCCACTATGTACCAGATGGGAATATAGCTCCCGAAAATATGCAGGGCACCGAGCGGCCAGTTTGTCCAGTCGGTGGCAGTATGAGTTGCGCCCGAAAAGATAAAGAAAAATTCGTCTTCCAAGAGTGCCCACAGGACGAAATCCCCAAGCGCTAGCAGGAAAAATTTTCGAAATCTCGTGGGAGAATATGTTAACCAGGCCACAAAACCAACTCCGAATATCATGGAAAGGACTAGAATTGCCAAGACTACATGATAGGTCGTATAGTGCCCTAGGATCCATGTGTCATAAAGTATAGGACTGGAGGAAGTAAACAGCAGTACTTCGATCCACGCGTAAGTTATAGCTTCTACTATGGAGATCGTTGTCAGCCCGACTAGGAGCTTGAA
>JASHPQ010000261.1 GCA_030037995.1 Nitrososphaerales archaeon
ATCTCGCACGCCATAAATTATTCGGACATTTACAGCACAGTTTTCTTTGGCCAGATTAGCCCCCTCGTGGGCCCGGAATACCCGGCGTGGAAAAACTTCTACGACCTCGGAAACTTTGCTCCGTACTCTTACAACCTGACTCTTGCCGAGCAGGAGCTCGCTTCGGCAAACATGCAAAACACCTCCTTGACTCTGCAATATACCACGGTCGCGGATTGCGATTTCTGCGTCAGCATCGGGGAGATCCTCCAGCAGGATCTTTCCTCGGTCGGAATGACGGTCAATATCCAAGTTTCCGAATCCACCCCGTACTTCTCGAATTATGGCTCGTACGAGTATAACGTTCAGGAGGCTGCACAAATTGGCCAACTTTCATTGCTCGGCGGGGAGGACTGGGCTCCCAATGCGCTGACCCCGGCGGACAACTGGGTGTCTATGGTCAGCAACGCCTCTGTCTACGGTAACTGGGCCGGCTATTACAATCCCACCGTCCAGCAGTGCGTGAATGCCTTCACCGAAACTTCGAACCCCACGTACATTCAGGGCCTCTGCCAAAAAGCGCAGACGCAGATTTACATCGATACCCCGTACGCGTGGTTCGGAGTGAACGAGCTCACGGACCTGTCCGGCTCGGTGGTGTGGGATAAGAACGTGGTCAGCGGCTTCTACATGGATCCTGTTTTCACTGCCCAGACTACCGCGCCGATCTTCAATACGGTGACGTTCGTCTCCTGATTCCGAATTTTAGGGCAAGCTGCACGCACTCAGTGTCTACTTCATGACAGAATATCTCTTTGAAAAAATGGTAGACCTCTCACACGGCCTAGAGAACGGCATGCCGGTCTATCCGGGAGACACGCGCACCTCCCTAGAACCAATGGCTACCCTTTCAAAGGACGGGGTTAACCTCACGAAAGTGATCCTGTCGTCGCACGCCGGTACTCACATCGATGCGCCCAGTCACTTTATCAGAGATGGTATCACGATTGACCAGATTCCTGTTCGACGGTTCGCAGGCGAGGCCACAGTGATTGATGTCTCCGGGACTGCCATCGGGAGTGCAGTAACAATTCAGGATGTCGGTATGGCGAAGACAGGGAGTCAGCCGGAAATCAGGGAGGACGACATCGCGCTACTTTTTACCGGATCGAGCGAACTCTGGGGGAATCCGATCGCGGAGAGAAAGTACACGTACCTGTCGGAGGCTCTGGCCGAGTACCTTGTTGCCAGACGAGTACGGGCGGTTGGTATAGACTCTTTCAGTGTGGACAGCTTTGATTGCACAACATTCCCGGTTCACAAGGAGCTCCTCGGCCATGGGCTGTACATCATAGAGTCCATCGCAAATCCATTGAGGCAGTTTCTGGGAAAGAGGATATTTCTGATGTGCGCTCCGCTGAAGCTGACTTCGATTGACGGAGCTCCATGCCGGTGTTTGGCCATTCCCATGACTGATTAAGGGAAATTGAATTCAAGTCTGATGACAGGCATCGTCTTGGTAATTTTTTCTTTCTCCCTTTACTACTTGGCAGGTCTGTACTTTACTCAGCACCAGCCTGCTATTTGATGGCAATTATGTTAGTCGAGTACGGCTTTATGAAGAGGTTTGGGAAAAATAAAAGAAAGCTCCGAGCTCGATCTCCAACCAAAGAAGTTGACTTCGCCGATATAGTTTCTCTTTAACGCGAGTCAACATTCCAAATTTCCGGGCAGGGCTTTGCACGTACTCCCCTGGAAAAGGTAAATACTTGCCAAAAATCTGACTTGACAGAGATTCCTCATTCGCTTGCCAGTCAAGGACGCCAAAGAGATTACGATCGAGCTCAGCAAGTTAAACTGGGAACTGATCGATCTGACCTACAGGTTTGAGTGGGAGGATCCGGATTGGCTTGCTGGGAAAAGTGGACAAGACAGTGCTACTATTGCAAAAAGAAAGAAGACCGTGGAGGAGTGGTCAGAAAAAAAAGCCCAGTATATTTCTTCGATTTCCCGACGCGTAAAGTACGAAGGGCTTCTCGGAAGGGTGGTTGCCAGAGGCCATCTCGGTCGGGTGCCGTTCAAAGTCGTCTACGACATGGAGCCGGTCGCGGGCCTGGATGTAAACTATAGAGTGTTGTCGACAGTGCCCGACGGGGAAGTCAAGGTGACCGAGGACACGACTCTGGATCTCAGGGAGTCGAATAACAGCTGGTAAGCGTGAATCAAACAGAAATTTACAAAAGTGGTTCTCCTCAATGAATGATCAGTAGACACCCCTGATGCCCCACACCTCGAAGAAATACCAGAAGAAGGACGTAAAGCCCAAGGGTCCAAACCGGACGGTGCTCATTGCCGTCGTCGTAGTGATCGCAATAATTGCGATAGCAGGCGGATACTACGTTTATAGCTCTGCTACACACTCGACAAGCTCAACCACAACTACGACAAGTTCAAGTGGAACCCAGAGCAGTGCCTCTTCCGGGATAACAACGACATCGACAACCGCGGCATCTTCGCAAAGCGGACTCATCTACGCAAAACTGGATACCTCGCAAGGGGTCATTGAGGTGGAGCTGTTCCAGAGCCTTACGCCTAAAACAGTAGCCAATTTTGTCTCGCTCGCAAACCAGGGTTTCTATAACAATCTGGTATGGCACAGGATCGTAAAGGGCTTCGTGATTCAAACCGGAGATCCGACCACGAGGAACGGAGCTGGCACTCCTTGTTCGTGGGGGTCTGGGAGCTCGAACACAACGATTCCCTTCGAGTACGTACCGTCACTGCCTAACGATGCGGGATACATGGCTATGGCCAGCACCGCTGCAGGGAAGCCTGGTACTTCCCAATTCTACATCAACTTGGTAAACAATACCTCGCTCAACGGCAACTACGCAGTATTTGGAAAGGTGATCAGCGGAATGAATGTGGTGGACGCGATTGGAAACCTTCCAACAACTTCATGTCCCAGCGGAGGAAGTCCGCCCTCTGATCCCGCCGATGCAATGCTGATCTCCGTCACTATTCAAAACAGTCCGTAACAGTGATCGCCCTAATCCGCTCCGAGGCTGAAGAAAATCCTCGGCCACTCTCCGTCAGCTAATCTCTGGAATTTGGCTGTGACCTGCGATCCATAAGCTATATTACGTTCGGACGGCTTTTCCACTATCCCCATGAGGTTCCCTCCCTCTTCCAGCTGAACCAATGCCAACGTGTAAGGTACCTCGATGGGGAACTCGCGCGATTTCACGAATACTCCGGTGAAGGAGAGCACGCTACCGCGGCCTGAAAGTTTGATCTTCTTCAGCGCTTTGGAGCCGCAAATTCTGCAACTGCGTCTCGGAGGGACGGTAACATGGCCTGATCCGCATTTTAACCCGAGCAGCTTGCCTTGTGCAGCCGCATCGTAGAATTCATCGACCGTTAGAAGCTCTCCCAGCATAACCACCCCACATCACCTCAAAGCGAAAACGTGCACAAGCGCATCCACTCCTGCTCCTCCCATCGAGTGTGTAAGAGCCGTATTCGCTCCTGCAACCCTCCTCCCTGGTTCTGCCCTGCCGGTCAATTGCTGGTAGGCTTCGTACGCCTGACCGATCCCACTCGATCCTATCGGATGGCCCTTTGCTTTCAAGCCGCCTGAAGTGTTGACCGGTACGTCACCGCCGATTTTTGTTGCACCGCTCTCGACAAATTTTCCTCCCTTGCCCTTGTCGCACAACCCGAGATCTTCGTACGCGATGATTTCATTAATCGTAAAGGCGTCGTGCACCTCGAGCAAATCCATGTCGCTTACAGTTCTGCTGCTCATTTCCAGCGCCTTCCTTGCTGCGATCCTCGTCGAGCTGAACCCCGTGAGTTCCTCCCGGTAAATGAAATCCGAGTCGCTGGCTTCGCCGGTTCCTACGATGTCCACGGGGTTGTCCGAATACTTTGCGGCAATCTCTGGAGCGCACAAGAGAATCGCACTGGCGCCATCACAAAGTGGGGAGCAGTCGAGGAGCTTCAGGGGAGTAGAGATCTTGCGCGATGACAGCACATCTTCGACGGTAATTCGCTTTCGGAGGTACGCCTTTTCGTTGGCCAGTGCATTTTCATGATTTTTCACTGCCACATACGCGAGCTGCTCCTCCGTCGTCCCGTACTTTCTCATGTGTTCCCTTGCGGCTAGCGCGTTCAGGGCTGATAAGGTGGAGCCGTTCCACTGCTCGAAGGGACGGTCGGAGGCCTCTGATATTATTTCCAAGGCGTAGGCCGTTTCCACAGTGGTCATTTTTTCAACCCCCGCACAGATCACGATTTGATACATTC